>JASLEF010000138.1 GCA_030151245.1 Ignatzschineria sp.
CTTAAAACGTTTTTTTCCATAACTTTTAAGATTTACTGCATTAGGAGTTGCAACACCCTCATCACCTGTATATAGAATTGCATTAGCATATAACTCATATTCAAGTAATGATGTTTTAAAGTCATTAGAAAAAGAGAGTCCAAATCGAAAATAGTTACGTTTAGTATTTTTTAATTTAGATTTTAGTTGTATCCAACTCAGTTTTTCAATTTTACGAACAACCTCAACTCTTAACCATATCGGCTGAAACTGTTTATCAATACACCATTTTTTGAGCTCTACAACCCCTTTATCCCAAGTTTGTTGCCATTCATCTCCAGTTTCAATCGTGATATGAGCTCTCTCAGAACCATCGGATAATACAAAAAAAAGTATAATTTGAGGAATATCGGCTGAAAAATAGGGAATAGAATAATCATTTAAAATTGAATCTAATTTATTTTTTGAATTTAGTAACAAACTATTGAGCAACATATTCTCTCCTAAAAAATCAACGCTCTCGCATTGCACCTTGAATCCTACCAAAGGGCTTCATCAAATAATCAAATAATGTTTTCTCACCAGTCTTAATATCCACACTAGCAATCATTCCTGGTACGATTGAAAAAGTATGTTTATTTTTATCAGTCAAAGAGTCCGTATCTGTTCGAATAAAAACGCGATAATAAAATACTTCCGGCTTAGCCTCATCTTGAATTGTATCGGGCGAGATAACTGTCACAACACCATCTAACCCTCCAAATATCGAATAGTCATATGCTGTTATCTTAACTTTCGCCTCTTGTCCTGGATGTATATATGCGATATCTCTCGGAGAAATTCTTGCTTCAATCAATAACTGGTCCTCTAACGGTACTATCTGCATTAATTCACCGCTTGGCGGCAAAACTCCTCCAGTAGTTGTAACAACAATTCCTTTAACGATACCTCTCACAGGAGATTTAAGTGTTAAACGCGAAAGTGAATCCGCACGCCCTCTTACAACTGACTCTAAGGATGCGGCCTCAGCTTGCGATTTCCCTAACTCCTCTCTGGAGCGCACCATATATTCTGAACGCTTATCCGTAATCCTTAATCGAAGATCTGAAACTTGACGTTGAAGTTTAAGGACATCTACATTGCTAGCAGCACCTTGCTTAGCTAATAAACGCGTTAAAGATAGTTCATCTTCAACAAGATTCAGCGCTTCTTGTAGTCCTGAAATAGACTCATTTAAAGCCTCTTGTCGAGCTTCATAAAGACGATTTTCAGCATTAAGTAAACTGGGATAAGGGGTTAATTCTTCAGGAAAAACAAGTGTCGTCTGATTCACCTCAGCCTCTAAACGAGCAATACTTGCAAGTAATGCACGATAACGAGATGCACTCTCCTCAACAGTTGCTTCTGTTTTCGTTAGGTCTAATTGAGCAAGAATTTGTCCTTTTTCAACAACGTCTCCCTCCCTCACATAAAGTTCAGAAAGAATCCCTCCCTCTAATGACTGAATGATTTGTTCTCTTGATGTTGGCACTACTTTACCCGTACCTTTTGAAACTTCCACCATTGATGCAAAATAAGACCAAATCAATAAAATAAGTATTAATAATAAAAAACACCAAATAATTCGTGAAGATTTTACAATTTCAGCTTCATCCACTTGATCATTATAACGACGCTTATCTTCCTCGTAATTCAATAAAAGAATAGACTCGTCTTGAGTTCCTTTACGCATAAACATTCCTTTTATTTTTTCACTTTTCCAGAAAGTTTTGCAATCGCAAGATCTCTAGGATCATCCAAAACAATCTGTCCATTATCAATCACAATAATTCGATCAACCATATTAACAATGCTCATCTTATGTGTTGCCACAATCAAGGTTTTCCCTTTAATCCAAGTCGTCAATTCTTGCAGCAAGTGTCTCTCTGTAGCATCATCTAAAGATGCTGTCGGTTCATCTAACAGTAAAATATAAGGGTTTCGAAGTAACGTACGCGATAATAATAATGATTGTCGTTGACCGCCTGACAATCCTCTTCCACCTTCAGTAATAACGTAATCTAATCCGGTTGGAATTTTACGAATAAAATCTGCTGCACCTGTCATATTCAAAGCATTCAAAAGGGCATCATCTGTTGCCATTGGTGCACCTAATAAGAGATTTTCCCGAATAGTGCCATGAAAAAGGCAAGAGTTTTGACTCATTAACCCAATATCTCGACGAACATCTGCTGGATCAATATGTGCCATACTTACATTATCTAAATTCACAATACCACTTTTGGGCAGCAACATTCCGGATAGAACCTGTAATAAGGTTGATTTACCAGCACCATTTCTCCCTAAAATCGCAATTTTCTCACCAGGTTTAATCTCCAGTTTTTTCACTTGTAATGCCGGTATTGAGTTCTCCTCTCCATAGAAAAAACCTGCATTTTTGATTTCATAATGTCCCGTAATCATGCTCTTATGGACACGTTTTTCACCATCGGGATTATCCACCGGTAATTCCATCAATTGATTAATACCATTTAATGCAACTTTTGCTTGCTGCCAACGGCTCAATACTTGCGTTAAACCTGCCATTGGACCAATCATTCTGCTTCCTAAAATAGAGGCTGCAATTAAAGACCCTGTTGTTAAATCACCCTCCATCACCATTGGCGCCCCAAATAAAACAATCACTACAAATGCAGCTGTTTGAATACTCTGTGTCCAACTTGTTAAATAACTGATTAACGAGCGTAAACGAAGGTTCACATCAGCAGAAACCGCATTATAGTTATTCCATTGATGTTGAAAGCGCTGCTCTGCTTGTAGAGTTTTAATATCTTCATTTCCCTGAATAGCCTCCACTAACATCGCATTGCGAAGAGAACTTTCACGCATTGCCTCATTGGCAAATTTACGAAGTTTCTTTTGCACTAATAATCCTGGCACAATCATTAAAATGACGGCAATAATAGGAATTAATACTAAACTGCCAGCAAGATACCAAAATACGACACAAAATAGTAAGAAAAAAGGAATATCGGCAAAAGCAGTAACTGTTGTTGATGTAAGCATCTCTCGAACACTATCTAGCTCTCGTATTTGAGAAATAAAAGTGCCTGTTGATCTTGGGCGATAAGCATTCTTAATACGTAATGCATGTCCAAATACGCGATCTGAAATCCTTAAATCTGCACGCTTACCTAATAAATCCGTGATTCTTGTGCGCAATTTCCGCATGATAAAACCAAATATAATGGCAATCATCACACCACTAAACAGCACATATAAGGTGGGATAAGATTCCGCTGGAATCACACGATCATACACTTGCCTTGTAAATAAAATGCCGGACAATGCCAAAATATTCACAATAAAAGAGGCTATAAAAATATGAGCATATGGTTTCCAATCTCGTAGCACAATTTTCTTAAACCAATCTTGATCATGCGGCTTAATATAATCATTAATCCTAGAATCTGGCACCGTATGAGAGGGGCGAAGTACCACAGCAATATTGGTATGCGCCAATAACTCATTTTGACTAATCTGACTTTTAACACCGGCATCTCCACTATAAGTGATCCCAACTTGTTCATTTTGATCAATCGTATCAATTACCGCTATTTGACCATCTTTTAATTGCACTACTAATGGTAAACGCCATACTGAAAGATCATTTTTCGTCAGTTCAATAACCCCTACCGTTAACCCTGCTTGACGAGCCATGGCACGTAATACATCACTTATCGGATCATCTTTTAACCAATGACTCGTCAAAGAGATATTTTCTTTAGAGACTTCTAACCGATAATGTTTTGCAACCATAATAATGGCTTCAATCCAAGCGCCATAATCTGAGTGTTTTTGCCTTTTTGCAGTCTCTTCGGTTTCTAATAAATTAACGTCTTCTTTTTTGTTCACAAATAAATTTCCACAAAATTATGTATCTAGTTATAGATTTAAGGATTCTTATCAAAAAATTATTAAATCTATAATCACTCTTTTCGAATGAAAGTATGGCACTGAGCCTTACAACTCAGTGCCATACCTAATTAATGATTAAATATTAAATTAATGAAGTCTTTTGATCTAATAGATCATCCAACGGATCAATCACTGGTTGCACATCCAATATAGTAGTATCAACTACCATTTTTTCTGTATTCACTGCTAAAAATGATTCTATAGATTCATCTGCATTAATGAAGAATGAAAGCTCTTCATCTTGGTTAGTGGAAATCACATCATCAAGTGTTAAGCCTAAAACTTCAATCTCATCAACGTCATCCATCACAAAGGATTCAATATTTAAAAGATCAATACTTACTGTTTGAACAGTAGCACCTTCAACTTCCCAATTGATACCCTCTAATAATGAATCTAAATCAGTTGCTTCGACTGCTAATAACTTTTCAAACTCACCATTACCATTACGGTCTACATAAAGAGTTCCATCTTCGTATTTCAAGTAATCCGTAATATTTTCAGCAGTTTGATTACCATCAAGTAGTTTAATAAGATCAATTTTATCACCTTCTTCAATATTGAAATCAGTCCACTTATTGAAGCCATTTGCACCATTACCACCACGATCATCACCAAGGTTAGTGAAGATGACCGTATCAGCGCCAGCACCCATAGTGAAAGCATCATCAGCACCAGAGCTTTGAGCAACATCGTCATAATCAGAAGCAGTTACGACTTTACCTACATTGATTTCAAGTACAGCTGTTTCTTTTGTTCCAACTTTAGAAGTCGTCTCATAAATAAATTTATCAATACCGTAAACCCCTCCTTTTGGCGTGTAAGTATATGAGCCATCTTTTTTAACAACTAAAGTGCCATATTGACCTTCAATCACAATCTCTGAAGCACCTTTCTTAGGATCATTCACAGATAATTCTTTATTCGCAATATGCAAGGTATCTAACATCAGCTTGCCTTGATCATTTTCAAATAACATACCCGTAATTGGATTGATATGTTCAACAACGTATTCGCTTAAATGAACAACTTTAACGCCTACATCTAAAGTATCAACACCGCCTTTATCTGTTGGGGTAACTGTTAACTCATAATCACCCGCAGGTAAGTCATGAAGTACATCTTCTAATACGGCATCTGCAATTTTATCCGTTGTCTTCGTCCAGATTTCACCTGTTGTTAAATTCTTCAGTACATAAGTAATAGTCATTGGTTCAGACCATTGACCTACTCCTTTAGAATCGCCCATTGCCTTAATTGTAAAGCTTTTACCAATCTGATCTTCGCCGATAGTAAAATGTTTTACTTTTGCTTCATCAGATTTTCCAGCCTTCTTATCATTGATATCAATCTTCGTTTCAACACTGCTTTCCGCAACCGTAATATTATTGAAATCATTACTCGCCGTATGAATACCGACTTGAATATTTAAGTTCTCAATAATCGTTTTACCATTTACATCTTGCGTAACTAATTGGAAGCTATCTACTTTACCGTAAGGCGGTTTCCAATCAGTAGATGCATCTTTAGGTTTTGAAACGGTATAAGTATAAGTCCCATCAGAATTAATGGTTAATTTCCCATATTCTCCTTCAACAACTGTCGCTTTACCTGATTCAACAATTTGATCTTCAACTTTTAATAAAATCGTTGAATCTACTTTCGTTGCATCGCCGGATACAGCACCTTCAAATTTCGCGGGTTCGTTGTAGTCATAAACCTTCTCATGATCTACATAAATCCCAGAACCTGCAAGAAGTCCTAAAGCACCTTTACTTTGAAGGATTGCTTTATATTCACCCTCTCCAAATTGTAAAGTTAAGTCTTTCGATCTCCCCCCAAGTAATGCAACAACGAACCATTTTGGCTCAGCATGGACTTGAACATAGTTTCCTGTCACTGGATCTAATTTATAAATAAATAAGTCATAGACCATACCTACAGAAACACCACCCGCACTACCATGAATTGTCAGCTCTTTTACTTGATTTTCACCGACGCTAAATTCCATTGCTCCAGAACCCGTTAAGGCATCGGCACTCAAAATAGGTCCAAGTAAACCAAGTTCTAACACTGAAAATCCGACCGCATCTTTAATATCTGATTTACCATCATGTGTAATCGTTGGTTCCGTATTAAGAACAACAGTATTATCGATCTCAATACGTTCTTCTTTCGGTGTAATATTCAACTCAAAGGTTAATTCAGCTTCTGATGTTTTACCTGATGGAGAAGTTACCTGATATGTAAAAATATCTTTTTCACCGTAACCTCGGAAGTCTTCATTTACAGTATAAGTGTACGATCCATCAGCTTTCACAACTAATGTCCCATATTTACCATGAATGAGGGTATCTGCATTACTTGAAACTTCGATACCATTTACTAAAGTTAATTGACTACCTTCAGGAATTTCATCTTTACCATATTTAGGGTCTTCATCAGTAATCATATTACCGATTGCAGAACCTGAAACATGCTCAGCATTACCATAATCTAAAACAACATCTTTTGTAAATTTCAGACTATAACCTGTTAATGCCTGGATACCTTCGCCTCCAGCCATTACAAACATCCATTTTCCTTCAGTTAAAGTGAAATCTGTATCTTCAGACTTTCCACCAAGTAGATATGATACAATCCAATTCTGCTTAACTGTTTGCTGCTCCCAATCTCCTGTGCTTTCATTAAATTTATAAAGATATAAATCCATAGTCGCAAGAACTTGAACACCACCAGCTACACCATGAACAGTGATCTCACGAACTTCATTTTCACCAACTTCAAATTGAACAGAGTTTTTCACAACATCTGCTAATACATCTAATCCAAGCACTGGTCCTAACCCAACATTAGCTACAGAGAATCCTGTTTTATCTAAGTCACTAGGCTTATTATTAATATGCTTAGTCGGTGTTGCATCTAGGATCAAATCAATATAGTTATCAGTTGTTGCAAAAATCTCACTAATACCTACTTTAATATTTGTAGGTTCAGACTCATTACCAGCTTGGTCTGTTGCCGTAACATTAAGCTCTGATCCTCTATCTAGTACAGGATCAAATGTATGAATCAAATCACCATTTTCATCCGCTTTTCCTTCGAAAATGACCTTGCCCTCTTTATCGTAAACCGTTACTTTTGCATTTGATTCGGTTTTCACAGTCAATACTGAGTCTGTATTAACTTCAGCATCAGGTGCATCTGGAGCTGTTGTATCAGGCGCAGTCACAGTAACTTCTGGGGATTGATTTCCGGCTTCATCCACTAAGCCGACAGTCACATCTTCACCATTTGCGAGTTGCTTATCAAGCGTCACTTCAAAAGTGCCATCTTCTGCCACTTTACCCGTGCCAATCTCAGTGCCATCAAGATCCTTAACGATAACATTCGCACCAGGCTCACCTTTACCGGTGATCACTGATCCTGCTTCATCAAATTCAA
>JASLEF010000170.1 GCA_030151245.1 Ignatzschineria sp.
TAAACTGCTTGGGTCGCTGTACGGATGGTGCGTGAACGCGCGCCGTAGTAACCTTTAGCTTTCTTTAAGATTTTTTTGTGACGTGCTTTAGTGATCGTCCCACGTTTAACTCTTGCCATTTTATAATTCTCCTAGCTAATGACTATGCGTTTGGTAACATTTGCGCGATTTGTTTATGATCTGCTTTAGAGATCATAGCCTCACCACGAAGATGTCTTTTACGCTTAGTTGATTTTTTAGTAAGGATATGGCTACGGAATGCACATTGGCGCTTGAAGCTACCACTTGCAGTTTTGCGGAAACGCTTTTTAGCGCCGCTATGTGTTTTTAATTTTGGCATTTTAATCCACTCGCATTTCTAAAAATTAATTATTAAATTATTAATCTACTCTTTTGCCGCACTCTTTAAAGGAGCGAGAACCATCGTCATTTGACGACCTTCTACTTTAGGACGTTGTTCAACAACACCATACTCTTTTAAATCTTGCTCTACACGAAGAAGTAGATCCATCCCGAGATCTTGGTGAGCCATTTCACGCCCTCTAAAACGAAGCGTTACTTTGCCTTTATCACCATCTTTCAAGAAACGTATCAGGTTGCGTAGTTTTACCTGATAATCCCCCTCATCCGTTGCCGGACGAAACTTGATCTCTTTCACTTGAACTTGCTTCTGTTTCTTCTTAGCTTCATCAGCCTTTTTGCGTAATTCATAACGGTATTTACCGTAATTCATGATACGACATACAGGCGGCTTCGCTGTTGGAGAAACTTCCACTAAATCAAGCGAGTCATTGTATGCTAATTCTAACGCTTCATCAAGAGGAACAATACCTTTTTGTTCTCCATCTGCTGTTATCAAGCGCACTTCTTTCACCGAAATCTTCTCATTGATTCGATGTTCATATTGATTACTAATAGTAATGTCTCCTATTGTTAATATGTTTAAATTCTTTAAATCTTCAAATTTAATGATAATTTTTTACTAAAGATATAAATCCCTGAATAGGTACTACTTTAAATTCAATCGCTTCAAAATTAAAGTTAAAAATGAAACTGTTCATATGAAATAAAGGTTTTTCAATCATTCTTTCACAGAGATTTATATCCATATTGATCTCTTCGTAATGAAATAGGTCTAAAATCATCTCACATCATTCAGACCAATTATTTTACAAATCTTTTTGAATAAGTGCGACAAATTCTTCTAATTTCATTGCACTTAAATCTTGACCTTCACGAGTACGTACCGCGACAAGCCCCATCTCCATCTCTCGATTCCCTAGCACAAGAATGTACGGAATTCGTGAAATAGTGGCCTCTCGGATTTTGTAACCGATCTTCTCATTACGCGCATCCACTTTAGTTCTTATATTAAGTTTTTTAAGCTCTTTTGCAACTTTTTCAGCGTACTCTGTCTGATTACCCGTAATTGTTAAGATCGAAACCTGCTCTGGCGCTAACCATAATGGCATTGACCCCGCGTGATGTTCAATTAAGATTCCGATAAAACGCTCAAAGGAACCTAGGATCGCACGATGAAGCATTACAGGACGCTTACGCGTATTATCTTCATCTACAAATTCCGCATCTAATCTTTCAGGAAGGACAAAGTCTAGCTGAATTGTTCCCACTTGCCATGAACGACCTATCGCATCCTTAATATGATATTCCACTTTCGGACCATAGAACGCGCCCTCGCCAGGCAACTCTTCCCATGAAATACCGGCAGCCCCTAATGCTGTTCTTAAACCAGATTCAGCCATATCCCAAATATGATCATCTCCCGCACGCTGCTCCGGACGAAGTGAGAGTTTGACACTAATATCTGTAAAGCCAAAATGATCATAAACACTCATCGCAAATTTATGGAAACGCTCAACTTCAGAGATGACTTGATCATCACGACAGAAAATATGCGCATCATCTTGAACAAAACCTCGAACACGCATCAACCCATGAAGCGCACCAGATGGTTCATTACGATGACATGAACCAAACTCTGCTAAACGCATAGGAAGATCACGATAAGAGTGAAGTCCATGATTAAAGACTTCAATATGACATGGGCAGTTCATCGGTTTGACCGCATAATCACGGTTTTCTGATGAGGTAGTAAACATATTCTCTTTATAGTTTTCCCAGTGACCTGAACGCTCCCATAGAGTACGATCCATCACTAATGGCGTACGAATTTCTTGATAGCCTTCTTCTTTCTGGCGTTTACGCATATATTGCTCAACTGTTTGCCAAATCGTCCACCCTTTTGGATGCCAAAACACCATTCCAGGAGCTTCTTCTTGAAGATGGAATAAGTTCTGCGCTTTACCAATACGTCGATGATCACGCTTCTCAGCTTCTTTTACACGCTCGAGATGCTCTTGTAACTCTTTATCTGTAGCAAACGCAACTGCGTAGATACGCGTCAACATTTTGTTATCAGAATCCCCTCGCCAATAAGCGCCGGCGATATTCGTGAGTGCAAATGCTAACTTCCCTTTATTCGTTGTGGGCGTATGGGGACCTCGGCAAAGATCCATAAAGATATCTTCCCCATTATTTCCTTGACGATAGAGTGAAATTTCCGTTTGATCTTCTGGTGCACGATCAATAATGTCCGCCTTATAAAGCTCACGCTTATCCAAAAAATATTGAATAGCTTCTTTTCGCGGCCACATTTCACGTGTAACGTCTAAATTCTCTTTAAGAATTTCACGCATTCTCTTATCAATCGCTTCTAATGCTTCAGGAACAATCGGTTCCACGAAATCAACATCGTAGTAAAAACCATGTTCAATCGTGGGTCCAATAGCTAGCATAGCATCCGGATAGAGGTCTTTTACCGCACGCGCTAATACTTGTGCAGCTAAGGTGTGTCTTGCGATATCAAGCCCAGCTTCATCCTTGACCGTCAGTACCTTAAAGTCGACGTCGGTGGTGATCGTGTAGCTAAGATCTCTATCTTCTTCATCTACAACAATTCCAAGTGCAGCTTTTGCAAGGCCTGGCCCAATATCATTTACGATATCAAATCCAGTCACAGCGCCTTGATACTCTCTTTTACTGCCATCTGGCAAAGTAATAACGGGCATTGATTATTTCACTCCTTAAAAACAACGAACAACTTTCTAAACAAGGTATTATAGACCATCTTCAATTCAGATATCATAAAATATTCAGCAATATCTCGGAAGTGATCCCGAATGAAATATTGACTTAGGCAAACTTCTTTCACTCTTCCACTACATATTTTTTTCAAAATAGAATAGAATAGTGCAATATTTAGGATAACTTATTTAAAAGAGTTGATTGATAGTGCTATGAATAACCTCATAGCGAGCAGAACTTATCGGCGTATTCGTCGTATCAATCAACAATAGAACAACCCAGATTTAGGAGAGTAAACTGCTGTGCGTTTTAACTATAAAGCTCTAATTGGAATTGGTGTTACTTTAATGTTCACAAACATTAATGCTAATGAAATTACACCAAATTATGAGGCAGGTAAGGCAATTGCAGAGACCTGTGTATCATGTCATGGTAAAGATGGTGTAAGTACAAATGACTTATATCCAAAACTTGCAGGTCAGCACCAAAAGTACATTCGCACACAACTATATGAGCTCAAACGTTCATATAGTGATCCTAATGAAGGTCTTCGTTTTGACTCAGAGATGAGTGTTGAAGCTGACAAGTTATCAGAACAAGACATCGCAGATGTTGCGCTCTATTTGTCAAAACAAAAAAACACCTACAACGTTGCTGATGAAAAACTCGCAATCCGTGGTGAACAACTCTATCGCGGTGGCGATATTGCTCGTGGGATTCCTGCTTGCTCAGCGTGCCATAGCCCAACAGGCCAAGGTAATGCCGCGGCAAACTACCCTGCACTATCAGGTCAACATGCATACTACACAGAGAAACAGTTAAACCGTTTCAAAACTGAAGAGCGTAAAAATGACCCTGCTCGTATTATGCGTGATATCGCACAACGTATGACAGAAGCCGAAATTAAAGAAGTCTCTTCTTACATTCAAGGCTTACAACCTTAGTTTCAATAAGAAAATTATTAAAAAAGTGAGCTTTTGCTCACTTTTTTATTTTATACTGATCAAAGTAATATCTATTTCATTTTGAGGAGTAAAACATATGTTAAAGAGATTGATTACGACAACGACGCTTGTCATTGCAACTTTGGCGTCTACGGCAATCGCCCAAAACTTCTATCAAAACATCATCCCAAAAGTTGACGCGGTTTATAATCCTGAAAAAATCGAAGTTATTGAGATTTTTTCATACGCTTGCCCTGCTTGTAATACGTTTGAACCTTATTTTGAAAAATGGAAAAAGTCCCAAAAAGATGTTGACGATGTTGAAGTAATTTCATTTGCAGCACCAGGACAAGGTCTTTGGACACTTTATGCTCAAGTATTTTACACCTTAGAGTCCATGAATGAATTAGAGCGAGGGCATCAAGCATTTTTCGATGCTATTCACAAAGATCGTAAACGCTTCATCAATGAGAAACAAATTGCCGACTTTATGGCGACTCAAGGTATCGATAAAGATCAATTCTTAAAAGCTTGGAACAGCTTTTCCACAAAAAGCTCTTTCAATCGTGCAGCCGATCTCATCGCAAACCAGTACCGCATCCCATTTACACCTGCAGTCGTTGTTAACGGTGAGTATCTTTTAAGCGCACAGGATGCCGCAAATCGCCCAGGTAATGGTAATGCTTATGAGAAGTTTATCTTAACAATTAATGATGCTATTGAGAAAGTCAGAGATGAGCGCGCTACAAAAAAAGCAGCGACAGTTGAAGTTGAAGAAGCTGCTCATCCACAGTAGAATTACATTTCCTTTCAAATCATTTTAAAAGGGGCTTACAAAAGCCCTTTTTTATATTCTGATTACCCCACTCATCACAAGAGGATTCTGCGATGTCACTCTTTTTTTCACCACAGATAGATCCTATCATCTTCTCCATTGGCCCGGTTGCACTACGCTGGTATGCCTTGATGTATATCGTCGCTCTAGGTCTTGCTGTGCTTTTGGGAAGTTATCGTGCTAAAAAACCAAGCTCTGGTTGGACGCCTGCACAGGTAAGTGATATGGCGTTTTATCTCTTTCTAGGGGCCATCTTAGGAGGAAGAATTGGCTATACGCTCTTTTATGATTTTGGTAACTTTATCGAAAATCCCGCATCCATATTAGGCTGGACAGGATCAAGCATTGAATGGTCTGGTATGAGTTTTCATGGGGGTTTAGTGGGCGTTTTAGTGGCGAGCTTTCTCATGGCAAAACGTTATAAAAAAACCTTTTGGGAATTTACCGACTTTATTGCACCATTGATTCCCTTAGGTCTATTCTTTGGCCGTATGGGTAATTTTATTAACGGCGAACTATGGGGAAGATTTACCGACCAATCGTGGGGCTTTTTCTTCGAACACGCGCCCACTACCGTAGATTTCATCTACCGCCATCCCTCTCAACTCTATGAAGCCCTCACGGAAGGTTTACTACTTTTCATCATTCTCTGGATCTATACCGCAAAACCACGTCCAAGGGCAGCCGCTTCCGGTATATTTCTCTTAGGTTACGGCAGCTTTAGATTCATCATTGAGTTCTTCAGAGAACCCGATGCTCATCTAGGCTATATTGCCGGAGGATGGCTCACACAAGGAATGCTCCTCTGTATTCCCATGATCCTCATCGGACTTATTATTCTTATTACAGCTTATCGTAGGAAATCAGCATGAAACAGTACCTCAACTTAATGCGCCAAGTACGTGAAAATGGCCACTTTAAAGAAGATCGCACCGGTACAGGTACCTACTCTCTTTTTGGTCACCAAATGCGATTTAACTTGAAGGATGGTTTTCCCTTAGTCACAACTAAAAAACTCCATCTACGCTCAATTATTCATGAACTTCTTTGGTTCCTTAAAGGCGATACCAATATCGCTTACCTCCAAGAAAATAATGTGCGTATCTGGAATGAATGGGCTGACAGCGAGGGTAATTTGGGACCTGTTTATGGCGCGCAATGGCGCTCGTGGCCTAAAGCTGATGGCGAGGTTGTCGATCAAATCAGCAATCTAATAGATGACATCAAAACGAATCCCGACTCTCGTCGACTGATTGTTAGTGCATGGAATGTTGGAGAACTCGACAAAATGGCTCTACCTCCCTGCCACCTTCTTTTCCAATTTTATGTCTGTGATGGAAAACTCTCCTGCCAACTCTATCAACGCTCAGCAGATATTTTTTTAGGAGTCCCTTTTAATATTGCAAGTTACGCCCTCTTAACTCACATGATAGCGCATGTATGTGATTTGGAAGTCGGTGATTTTATCTGGACAGGTGGCGACTGCCATCTCTACTCTAATCATTTAGAACAGACAGACTTACAATTGAGTCGAGAGCCTATGCCCTTACCTAAACTTATCATCCACAATAACCCTCAAAATATTTTTGATTTCAAATTTGAAGATTTTGACATTCAAGATTATAAATCACACCCAACCATCAAAGGGGCTGTTGCAGTTTAAAAATGAGTAATAATCACGAAGAAGAGGTCGTTTACGTCTATACTGATGGAGCTTGTAGCGGTAACCCTGGCCCTGGCGGTTGGGGAGCGCTTTTAATCTATAAAGGACACGAAAAAGAGCTCTCCGGCTTTGAGGCTGATACCACCAATAATCGCATGGAACTCACAGCTGCCATCAAAGGCTTACAGGCGCTAAAACGTCCTTGCCATGTTGTTTTAACAACCGACTCTCGTTATGTACAACAAGGCATTATGAATTGGTTAGAAGGTTGGATTCGCCGCGGCTGGAAAACAGCAAACAATAAGCCCGTTTTAAATCAGGATCTTTGGCGATTACTAATGACAGAAAGAGATCGTCACCTCTCTATTGACTGGTGTTGGGTGAAAGGTCATGCTGGGCATCGAGAAAATGAAATTGTCGATGATCTTGCAACAAATGCCATTAAAAAAAATCTTCAAGCAGCCGATTAGATAGCTCTAAGGATAACGATATTTATGAGTAGACAGATTGTATTAGATACGGAAACGACTGGTTTTGATTACGCTAAGGGTGATCGCATTGTTGAAATTGGTTGTATTGAATTGATCAACCGCGAAATTACCAACAATCATTATCACGTCTATATCAACCCAGAAAGATCTATGCCCATCGAAGCTTTTAATGTTCATGGATTAGGAGATGATTTTTTAAAAGATCAGCCCTTATTTGCCGAAATAGGTCAAAGCTTTCTTGATTATATTGATGGAGCAGAACTGATTATCCATAATGCTGGGTTCGACGTTCCCTTCCTCAATTTTGAATTAACCAAAATGGGACTCCCCCCCGTCACTGAACGCTCTGAGGTCATTGATACCTTACGCATGGCAAGAGAGCTCTACCCTTCACAGCGCAATACCTTAGATGCTCTATGTCGAAGATTACATGTTGATAACTCAGGTAGAGAGCTACATGGCGCACTTTTAGACTCTGAGCTTCTAGCACAAGTTTATCTCAATATGACAGGCGGACAAGAATCATTCTTTGACGCTTTTGAAGCACCAACAATCCAGGCAACTCCATCAGCATCACCAACAATAAATGTTGCAAAAGTCATCAAAAATACAACACGGAGAGTCTGTTACGCCAGTGATGAAGAGCTTGTTGCGCATCAATCCTTTATGGAAAAAATAAAGGGCTAATACCATCCATATCTAAAGAAACTAAAGCCTCACTATCAGATTTGAATGAGGCTCTCTTTTCTCGAACTTTTCAGATAGATTCCAGTCCCTTCATCAAACAATCATCAATCTTATAAAAAAACTATTTCTGAGATTTCATTGCTGTTATAAAATACTTCCTTTAAGTTTTTCCACTCGGCCCTCGAGTCATTTTAGATCTTCAATCTCCTATGGTTCCCGCTGGCTCACTCTTAAAGGTTAAAATTGTGACGCACAAAATTGGTTTTGTTTCGCTAGGTTGCCCCAAAGCACTGGTAGACTCTGAATATATCCTAACCCAACTTCGTACAGAAGGTTATGAAATTGTCCCGCAATATGATGAGGCAGATCTTGTTGTTGTGAATACATGCGGTTTTATAGACTCAGCAGTTCAAGAGAGTTTAGATGCCATTGGTGAAGCACTAGATGAGAATGGAAAGGTCATCGTTACAGGTTGCCTTGGGGCAAATGCAGATAAGATCCTCTCCCACTACCCCAATGTTTTAAGTGTGACAGGACCTCATGCCTTTCAAGAATTAATGGCATCTGTTCACCAACACCTGCTAAAACCTCATGATCCTTTTTTAGATCTTGTCCCGCCAGCAGGTATTAAACTCACCCCCAGACACTTTGCATATCTTAAAATTTCTGAAGGGTGTAATCACCATTGCACCTTTTGTATTATTCCCTCTATGCGTGGTAAACATCAATCTTATCCTGTTGGCGAGGTTCTTTCTCAAGCCAAAAAGCTGGCAGCTTCCGGCGTGAAAGAGTTACTTGTTGTCGCCCAAGACACCAGCGCTTATGGCGTTGATATAAAATATCAAACAGGCTTCTGGGAAGGAAAACCTGTACGAAGCCATATTCAAAACCTTTGTGAAGAGCTCGCTAAGCTTGGGATCTGGATACGCCTACACTACATCTATCCTTATCCACATGTTGATCATCTCATTCCACTAATGGCTGAAGGGAAAATTCTTCCTTATATCGATGTCCCGATGCAACATGCCTCTCCAAGAATTCTAAAAGCGATGAAGCGCCCTGCGAATAGCGAAAATATGCTAAATCGTATCAAAAAATGGCGAGAAATATGTCCCGATATGACGATTCGCTCAACCTTCATCGTAGGATTCCCCGGGGAAACAGAAGAGGAATTTAAAGAACTCTTAGCCTTTATTCAAGAAGCTCAACTCGATCGTGTCGGGGCATTTATCTACTCTCCAGTAGAAGGCGCCCCAGCCAACGAGCTCGCTGCAGCGATTCCTTTAACCGTTCAAGAGGAACGTCTTGAGCGTTTTATGACGTTACAAGCAGAGATTTCTGCCAAAAAACTTCAAGCTAAAATAGGAAAAACAGTGGCTGTTTTAATAGATGATTTTAATGATGAAGAAGGTGTTGCTATCGGTCGAACGCAAGCAGATGCCCCTGAAATTGATGGATTAGTCTATATTGATGAGGCAACGCCTGACATGATCGGTCAGATTGTTCAAGTCACTATTGATGATGCTGATACTTATGATCTCTATGGCGTTATTGCTTAATCTCTCATCTACCCGTTTAAAGGATTTTCCACTCGCTCTTTAAAATCGCTGAAGTAGAGCGTCATACTTAAGACATTCAACAGATGAGAGAGAGAGAGAAAATCAAAAACTAAAGCATAAAGAATTTTAGACTTCCTCAAAAATGCCGCAAACGATCACTGTCTGCGGCATTTTTTTAATAACAAAGTCTTATCTTACTTATAATAACCATTCAATAGGTAACCAGGTTAAAACCTTTATAAATCCTCGTTCAAATGCATTTGTATTAGGCTCTGTATCATGTTCTCGGATTAACTCCCCATTTTCATATACTAACCAGCGGAGTTTCCCTTTTTCAGAGATCACACGATAAGATCTCTCTAAAAGTTGCTCCTGAACTTTCTGATCAATTCTTAAAGAGAGATCTTCATTTAAAATCACAAGCCCCATCTCAGTATTAATTTTCGCTGATCGCGGATCTAAATTTAAGGAACCTACAAATAATCGCGACTGATCAACCACAAAAGTTTTCGCATGTAAACTTGAGGCAGAACTTCCCACTAACCCCTTATCTCTAATATCAGGCACGTCATCCACATAGGTTGCCTTTAACTCATAAATCTTCACGCCCGCGTCGACTAACTGCTGACGATAATTAGCATATCCTGCGTGAACAAAGGCAACATCTGTTGCGTCATAAGAGTTTGTCAACACAGAAACATTAATCCCTCTTTTCACAAGATCTATTAAAAATTTCGTCCCCTCGCCCGTTGGTACAAAATAAGGGGAGACAAAAAAGATCTCTTCATGAATATCCCCTATCGCCTGCACTAACGGCTTATAGAAATCATTTTTACTCCAAACGCCTAATGCTTTACTAGGGGGATCTGAGATTAGTAAGGCTTTAGACCACTCCCATTGGATATCATGATTGATCATCTTATCTAATAAATTGGATTGCATCAGCGCTGTTTCATATGTTTTAACGTCAGCACGATATTTTGTACGGCGCAATTTTTCAAGTGCGGCAATATAATCACTCCCATACTCTTTTGTGATAATTTGCTCAGCAGGATATGATAAAACACTATTCCAATAATTATCAAAGTCCCGGGACATTTCAGGCACAATCTTACCGATTGTAATCAGGTCAAGATCTGAGAAAACCATGCCATCCCCTGCGGCAAAATACTCATCCCCAATATTTCTCCCCCCCGTAATCGCCGCTTGCCCATCTACAATCAGTGACTTATTATGCATCCGATGATTGAGTCGCTTAAAGTCGATAATATAGCCTAAAAATCGAACTTTTCGGTTGGTAAAAGGATTAAATAAGCGAATCTCAATGTTAGGATGGTCGTTTAAAATTGATAAGAGATCATCCATGCCGCGTGTATTATTATCATCTAAGAGTAAACGCACACGGACACCACGCTCAGCGGCAGCGTAAACGTCTCTTAAAAGCATCATCCCTGATGTATCAGGTCGCCATATATAATATTGAAGATCAATCGATTCTTCTGCAAGATTCAATAAAGCAGAACGTGCGACAAAAGCATCTAAAGGATCTCCTAGAATAAAAACACCTGTCAAATCAGGATCTACCGGTTTTTCTGTCATCAATATCTTTGCTAACGGCGTATTTTCACTGGGAGTGATAGCATAACTCTCCACCTGCGCTAATTTAGGTAATGGTTTAACCGCACAAGCCGCTAAAATTCCTAGCGCAAAAATAACAACGCCACCTATTATTAATATCAGTTTTATAAATTGTCCCACTGTTGCCATAACTGACCCCTTCAACCTGAGAAAGATTAACTCTAAATACTCTCAAATTCCCCTCATAACAATTGAGTAATGAAGACCGACTAAACATCTAAATTCAAATGACTCTTTACCTTAACATCAAAGGGATCGACCATTTGTAAAGATCTTGATCATCAAAATCCCCCTGAGAAATTTTTATTCTATTTTGCTCAAACATATCATCTCTTCTGATAGAAACGATTAATAAACGATCTATCATCACAATCAACGAAGAGACTCTAGAGAAAAGCTTAACGCTGAAAAAGAGAGAAACTACCCTCATTACCGATAAAATGATAAAGTTAATACGCTTGTCACATTATCACTATTATAAAAAAACAAGCATGACTCTTTTACTTGCTAAAATTGTAATCTACTGCATCAATAAACTTAGGAATTTTTTCTATTCACCTGATCTAACAGAGGAGCTGTTGAATGAAACATGTTGCCGATATTGCAAAACGCCGTTATACCTGTAAAGCTTACGATCCCAATAAAAAAATCCCCAAAGAGGCGATGGAGCAACTTTATAGTGTCTTAAGAGATAGCCCTTCTTCTGTCAATTCTCAGCCTTGGCACTTTATTGTAGCTGAAACAGAAGAAGCTAAGCAGACCATTCTTCCAGCATTTTTTGAATTTAATCAACCACGGGTTATCAACGCCTCTCATATTATTATATTTGCATCTCGCAACGAGCTTTCAAGCGACTACCTCACAAAAATTGTCGATCAAGAAGATCAAGATCAACGTTTTCCTGAAACGGAGATGAAAACAGCCAACGATAAAGGTCGCCGATTTTTTGTAGATCTTAACAGTCAATCAGAAGCCAATCTTCATCAATGGCAAGACAAACAGATCTATATCGCCCTTGGAACCCTACTCTTTGCTGCCGCCGCCCTAGATATCGACTCTACCCCAATTGAGGGCTTTGATCCCCAAAAATTAGATGAAATCTTAAATTTAAAAAAGAGAGGTTTTCGCAGCGTTGTCGTAGCATCTCTCGGCTATCGAAGCGATGAAGACTTCAATGCAAAATTTAATAAATCTCGTCTTCCAGCAGAAGATCTTTTTACAATTTTTTAACAATTAAGGTGAACTTCAAAAGAGCATTTTCTCAAGAAATTCAAAGAGTAAAAACCCAAGAAGCCCACTGTGCGCCACTCTTGGGTTTTATTTATCGTAAGAGAGTATTTTCATTCTACATATTTATTGAAAAATATTGAAAAAGGCTTGCTCGATCTGGAAAAACACACTAAAATTCAGCCCTCGCAGTCTGCGAGATAAGAAGCCTTTCTTGACACCTTCCTTTTCACCATTTTTAAAGAGTTTTGATAGATTACCAATACTCCTCTTTAATCAAATGCGGAGGCGCTTATGCAACAAACAAGCCGTTTACACAAATACGAACCTTGGCGTGATCCCAATTCTGTTCCTCATGTTGAAATTATTGATATCGTCAAGCGCTATGATGATCATTTAGCGGTTGATCATATTTCACTAGATATCTATAAAGGAGAGTTTTTCTCACTACTAGGTCCATCAGGATGTGGGAAAACGACTCTTTTAAGAATGCTGGCAGGGTTTGAAACTCCTACTTCTGGCAAAATATTACTGGAAGGGGAAGATATGTCAAAAATCCCTCCCTATGAACGTCCTGTCAATATGATGTTCCAGAGTTATGCCCTCTTCCCTCACATGACCGTAGAGGACAATATCGCCTTTGGTCTTAAACAAGATAAAGTTAAAAAGCCAGAGATTCGCCGTCGGGTAAATCAAATGCTGGAATTAGTACAGATGGAGCGCTTTGCAAAACGCAAACCTCATCAATTATCAGGAGGACAGCGTCAACGCGTTGCATTAGCAAGAAGTATTGTTAAAAAACCCAAACTACTTCTCCTTGATGAGCCGTTAGGCGCACTTGATAAACGTCTTCGTGAACAGACACAATTTGAATTAATGACGATTCAAGAAGAACTCGGAATCACCTTCATCATTGTCACACATGATCAAGAAGAAGCAATGACCGTTTCTAGTCGTATTGCAGTCATGGATTCTGGAAGCCTTGCGCAAGTTGCAACGCCGGCAGAAATCTACGAGTTCCCCAACTCTCGCTACGTTGCTGAGTTTGTGGGTGATGTCAATATTTTTGAAGGCGTCATCTCTGAAATCTCCTCTAACAAAACGACTATCGAAAGCTTTGAAGCCCCAACTCCCCTAGTTTGTGCACAAGGAGTCGGTGCTACTATTGGCTCCCAAGCTTGGGTCGCAGTACGCCCTGAAAAGCTCGACATCTCCTTAACTCCTCCCGAAAATGCCTCTATTAACTGCGTTGAAGGGGAAGTCTGGGATATTGGTTATATGGGAAATGTCTCGATTTATCACGTCAAACTTGATAATGAAAAGATGATTACCGTTTCACAAATGAATGATACACGTATTATCGAACAGCGCATTACACATGAAGATCGTGTTTATGTAAGCTTTACAGATGACTCAGGAATTGTACTCATCTCTTAACCTTTAATCATGGAGGGTTGACAATGCCACACCGTCAACAAGGGGTCGGAACATTTACCGGCATGATGGCAGAGATTGTTTCTCGCCTTAATTTTACGCATCGTAAATTACTCCGTTTTGCCCCCTACCGTTTTCTTGTAGGCCTTGGTCACAGCCATCGCTTTCTTATCGGCGTTCCTTATCTTTGGTTAACGCTCTTTTTCCTTATACCCTTTTTAATTATTCTCCGAATCAGCTTTACCGAAGCAGAAATTGCCTCCCCCCCTTTTTCAAGTCTTATGGCTTGGATTGATGATGGTTTACTGCAAATCACGGTAAACTTCCAAAACTATATGGAAATTTGGGAAGATGGGATCTACATTCACGCCTATCTCAACAGTGTCAAAATTGCCTTTTTCTCGACAATGTTAACCCTGATGATTGGTTATCCTATTGCGCTTGCAATGTCACGGGCCTCCAAAAAATGGCAATTATTCTTGGTAATGCTAGTTATTTTACCCTTTTGGACATCGTTTCTTATTCGGATATATGCCTGGATTACCATTCTCTCACCAACAGGGGTCCTCAATAACTTCATCAATTGGGTTGGAATGGGTGTAGGACTCATTGATCCAGGCTCCCCGGTAACGCTTCATATTCTTCACACGGATCTAGCCGTCTATATCGGTATTGTCTATGGTTATCTTCCATTTATGATCTTGCCACTCTTCGCAACGCTCATTAAAATCGATGATACGCTAGTAGAAGCCGCGCTTGACCTTGGATCGCCACCCATTAAAACTTTCTGGACCATTACCTTCAGGCTCTCTCTCCCAGGGGTTTTAGCCGGATGTTTCCTCGTCTTTATTCCGGCGATTGGAGAATTTGTCATTCCCGACCTTCTAGGCGGATCAAATGTCACAATGATTGGAAAAGTTCTCTATGATACCTACTTACAAGGAATGAACTTACCTCTCGTTTCTGCAATTTCAGTTATTTTACTGTTAATTGTCATTATTCCGATCTATATCTTTAATCGCATTCAAGCGAAGCAGTTTAACTAGGAGGCGCATGATGAAAAAGCAGATGACTGCGCTCAATTGGGCAGCCTTAATTTTAGGATTACTTTTTCTCTATATCCCCATTATTTTGGTAATCTTCTACAGCTTTAACGAATCTAAACTCGTCACAGTTTGGAGTGGGTTTTCAACGAAATGGTACGCCGATCTATTTCAACAAGAGGGGATTTGGTCTGCCACAAAAACGAGCCTACTCCTTGCGTTTAGCACCTCGACCTTTGCGGTGATCTTAGGGACGATGGCAGCCTTTGCCTTAGTGAAGTTTCGAAGATTTAAAGGAAAAACGCTTTTTTCCGGTATTACTTATGCACCGATGGTCATGCCTGAAATTATTATGGGGAGCGCTCTAGGACTCACCTTTGTCGCCCTTAAATTTAGTACTGGATTCTTCACGATGATGATTGCCCATATCACCTTTACAATGTGTTATGTCGTTGTAGTTGTTCAATCTCGTTTAACGGGATTTGACCGTCATATCGAGGAAGCTGCAATGGATCTGGGCGCGGATGGAATCCGAACTTTCTTCTATATTACGCTCCCCATGATCTTACCAGCCATTGTTTCCGGCTGGTTGCTCTCATTCACACTATCCCTTGATGATTTAGTAATCGCCACTTTCACAACTGGCCCTGGCGGTACCACACTCCCCATCTGGATCTACTCAAAAGCACGATTAGGCGTCAGTCCCAATATCAATGCTCTCTCAACAATTATGATTGGCATTGTTGCAACGATCGTCTTCTTGGTGACCTTAATTAATCTTTACCTCTCAAAGCGCAGAGATGAAGACGAAAAGAATGCCCATAAGGATGTGGCTTAAAACATATC
>JASLEF010000187.1 GCA_030151245.1 Ignatzschineria sp.
CAAAAAATGGAGGGTTTAAAAATCCCGCCGCCTCCACCAATCATGATTGTGAAAGCCCGCTATTTAGCGGGCTTTGCTGTATCTGGAAGTGAATTTGGCGTAAATTTTGGCGTAAAAAAATCATTTCTTATACCCTAAAAAGCCAAAAAAAATATCTGATTTGTGTAATTTTAAACCATCTGTTTTTCACCAACTTCCGCTTTTGATACTTAAGACTGAGGATGTTATTTCTGGCCACTTTCTTTTGACCGAGAGAAAATAATACGCTATATTTAACACAAGGTCGTCAAAAGCCTACACAAACAGCGGAAGATTCGCCCCGTCAGCGCGGTTTTTTTGTGCTATCAATTTTTCTACGCCGAGAGGGCGAGGAATACAAGACCCGAAAGGGAAATAACTCCGGCCGTTCTGTTTGTCGGCTTTTGAACCTCTTGGCACCCAATTCAATATTGGGTTCTCATTTAACTTCAAAAATAACAAACAGGTTACTATTATGAACAATCGTAGAAATGAGTTAGCACTCAATTACAATAATCTCAAAGCAAATCTTTTTGAGCTTAATCTCCCTGAAGATATCATCAGATCTATCATCAATATCGAGGACCGCCTTAGCGACAATCTTCTAAAAATGGAGAATGTTGAGTTGAGCCTCAAGACCTTACTTTCTCTCTTTCATGGCAGAACAGATCAATCGATCAAGTTGGAAGAACTCTATCTACTCTTTTCCCCTTATATTGAATCTATCGAGCAAACCCAAAAAGAATTATCAGAAATTTTAGGATAGGAGGCTGTTATGCAATTAATGTCAGTACCATTTCACAAAGATAATCTTGTATTAATTAACCAGGGCAATGAACCGTTTGTTGCGATGAAACCAATCGTGGTACAAATGGGATTAGATTGGGCGGCACAATTTACAAAAATCAATGAAAAGTTTAAATCAACCATTGCGATAATCGCAACAGTTGGTGAGGATGGAAGAATGAGAGAAATGATTTGTCTTCCACTTCGTAAACTACCGGCATGGTTATATTCCATTAGCCCCAATAAAGTTGCACCAGAGATTCGAGATAAAGTAATTCAATATCAAGAAGAGTGTGATGATGTGCTTTGGGAATACTGGACTAAAGGTTTTGCCGGTAAACAACCACAAAGAACCAGTGTCGCTCTTTTAAAATATCGATTACAACTCATTGATAAGCTTGAAAAAGAAAGGAATAGCGTTAAAAGAGAGGCTATCTACGAGCAACTTAAACTAGTATCTGAAGAACTCGGATTAACAACTCCAGAATTGGATAGCTTAGGATATAAAAATATTCATGAAGGTTTAATGGCTCAATTTTGGGAATTCTTTAATGATAATGATGATGAAATTAATCATGCAAAAGACCACTCAATTATCGCGATTAATGCCGGTGAAGTTTGTGAGTTATTTTCAAGATATTGCATGAAAAAAATATCACCGATAGAACTAAGACAAGCATTTATGAACGATGAGAACTTTATCGACAACACTACTGTCAGAAGTAAACTAGAAGAGAAGTCAGTGAGATGTTATCGCTTCCATAGAAGATAAATCAACCCCTGTGAATACAGCAAAGTGAAGCCACTGAGAGATCAGTGGCTTTTACATACACAACATATTACTTACTACTAGCTTCATTAACTATACCAATTAAAGACTGGCCATAACTACACCTAGTCACTGCGTCAAAACAGCAAGAAAAGAATACAACAAATGATATTTCACATCATATATAGAAGAAATCTACTGATCTTCCATCTTCTTTTTTAACACCAATACCTTAAAAATTTAACACAATTTAACAGAATTAAGGCTAATCCCGGATAATTTTACAGAACGAGGCGCGCGCCGTCACCTCGCCGAACTCGCGTTTAATTTTCACATTTTTTAACAAGTTTAGATGCTATCTCTGCCCCCATTGCTACTGCCTGCATCCACAAAATACCCCTTCCAAGTTTATACAATTTTTACAGTTTGTTTTTTTCAGCATTTTTCGGCATTTTTAGCCTTTTTGAGGCATTTTTATATCAAAACCGGCCTAATTCTGTATAACATTATACATTTATATATTATATTTATGATTGATTTAACGGCCATTAAATCCAATTCATGACTATTGGCGGTAACGTTGCAATCAAATGGTTATATTTCTTTCAAAAAGAGACTTTCCCCGGTCTATTTTAGCTTTTAAAATTTTCGAGGTCATATGTAAGAAAGTGCGTAATTTTTGTAATGCAGTTTTATAACATACTCTAACACTACTAATAATGAGGCTTTTAAGAGTTCGATATTTTGTTGCAAGTGCGTCCCAAGTCCGTAATTCAGCTACGTTAACATTTGTAATTTTTCACGTTTTTAGAATCTTCGAGAAGCCCCATAAATACAGGCTTTTGGTTTTTTTAGTAACATATGGGACGGAGCATTGTCACAAGCGTTAAGTCTGTAAAAATGGGGCGTTAAGCTATGTTAGACGTCTGCAACGCCTGTTTTTGTATGGTCACCCCGATTATTCTGAATCTGAGGGATATTCTTTGAATTGAAATGCATTGATACCGAGTTCTATATTGAAATCTTCCATCTCTTCAAAGAGCGGTAGCATCTCATTTTCATAGAATGTTTTTGAGTACTCCTCCGGCTTACCAAAGCCCCCGGCATTCTCTGGTGCGATCCCCATGAAGATTGGCGGTACACGATGCACCGCATTGATATCTTTATCTGTTGCTCGTTTGATCGTAAAGAACTCATCTTTTGCGCCGATATCTGCGATCGGGATCAATTGCACGCTGTCCTTAGTACCATTTGGTATATTGAGAAGTAGATTTTTAAAGTTGCCATCTCCTCTCGAATTTATGAGGTTCTGCTCAATGCTATTCATCAAATCATCGCTAATCTTACCGTTCACGGACAAAATAAAACCGGCATGTGAGCCATTGATGTAATACTTAATGCGGAAAGCGGTGGCATTCTGATTGAGTTTGATTGCCGGCAGTGCTGAGAGATATGTCGGTTTGCCGTAGATTGTCTGACTCGGATCGTAGTTTTTCATAATGAGAACGTCTTTAAAATGGATCTCTTCTGCTTCCCCACCTTTCACAAAATAAGCGCCGTCTTCTGCTTTTGTGGCAATACGCATATAGAAAGAGGGAAGATGAGAGAGCGATAAGACATTCCCCAAACGTGATCGATTAACAGCAAGATAAGCGGTGCCGAAAATCATAAAATCATAGATAAAGCGCTTAAAATCACTTTTTCGTAGATATTTATTCGATTTAAAAAAACGAGTGGCGAATTTGCTTTTAAAATCTAAGCTTGTCTCATGCAGTGCCGCACCCATTGAAGCTAAATGCAGTCGCCAAAAATCATACGGTGGGTGATAGTATTT
>JASLEF010000199.1 GCA_030151245.1 Ignatzschineria sp.
ATTGCGCTATTTAGTTATATCGGAAAAATTGTCGATATGGTGGAGTCCTCAAGTTCACCTAAAGCTCTCTGGGCAGAGCATTCTGCTGAGTTTATCTGGATGATGATTGTGATTGTATTATTAAGGCCAATAGCATCCTTAATTCATAATCTAATGATGAACCAAGCCCTTACAACGAATTTCACTTCGATGATTCGTTGGCAGCAACACCGCTATGTTTTAAAGCAGAGTCTAAATTTTTTCCATAGCAGTTTATCAGGCGGAATCGCAGCAAGAGTGATGAATACAGGGCAGGCTATTCGTAACTCTGTCATTATGTCAACAGACTCGATGTGGCGAGTGATCATTTATGCAATCACAACAGTAGTCCTCTTTTTTGAAGTCAATATTTGGTTGACAGTACCGATCTTGCTCTGGATTATTGCCTATATCATGCTCTTAAGCTATTTCCTACCTCGAACTCGCCAACGTTCGCATCGTTCAGCTAAAGCCCGATCTAAACTAATGGGTCATGTGGTAGATAGCTACAGTAACATTACAACATTGAAGCTTTTTTCTCATAGTACAAAAGATGAAAATGATGCAAAAGCAGTAATGCGTGAACAAACAGATGCGGCCTTATACTCTACAAAATTATCAACGGCAATGGATTTTTCATTGATGATGATTAACAGTTTACTAATTGCCGGGACAGTCGCTGTTTCGATCTATCTTTGGGGCGCTTCTTTAATTACAGCGGGAGCAATTGCTTTTACCGTTAGCTTAGTCATTCGTATTAATACCATGTCGAGTTGGGTGATGCGAGTTGTCAGTCATATTTTTGAAGATATTGGAAGTGTACAAGATGGCATCAAAGTTATTGCTCAAGAACGTGAAGTTATCGATGCAATAGATGCGAAGCCTCTGAGAGAGGTTGAAGGGGAAATTATTTTCAGAGATATCGATTTCTACTATTATCCTGAAAAACCGATTTATGAAAAACTGAATCTCCATATCAAAGCCGGTGAGAAAATTGGTCTAGTCGGACCTTCTGGCGCAGGAAAAACAACACTGACCCAAATTTTATTACGTCTTTATGATGTGAAGGGCGGTGAAATTACCATTGATGGATATAAGATTGATCAGGTTACTCAAGATAGTTTACGGGAAAATATTGGAGTGGTGACTCAAGAACCGGCACTCTTTCATCGATCAATACGAGATAATCTTTTATATGGAAATCATGATGCTACGGATGAGATGTTATACGAAGCATTAAAAAAGACGAAAGCAGATGGTTTTGTGAAGGATCTAGTAGATCAAAATGGGAGACAGGGATTAGATGCGTTAGTAGGAGAAAGTGGCGTTAAATTATCAGGCGGACAACGTCAACGTATTGCGATCGCAAGAGTCTTATTAAAAGATGCGCCTATCTTAATTTTAGATGAGGCAACTTCGGCACTTGATTCCGAGTCAGAAGCTGTCATTCAAGAAAATCTTGGGATTTTAATGGAAGGAAAGACTGTTATTGCAATCGCCCACAGGCTATCAACAATCTCTGAGATGGATCGTTTGATTGTGATGGATCACGGAAAAATCGTGGAGATGGGAACGCATCAAGAGTTAATTGATAACAAGGGAATCTATGCATCATTCTGGCGTAAACAAGTAGGACAAAATTCAATTTAATAAGGTTCTTTTCAGGATAATAAACCTTATAAAATATTAGTATAAAATTAGTATAAAAAACAGGTCAAAACTGTTTTCCCCCCTCAGATATTGCATGATCAGATGCCGCTTTTGAACCGGATATTTAATTTTTAAAGAAACTACAAAATGGCAATTTTATCAAACTATTATCGTGATGAAGGTTTGAATCTTTAATCGACTTAGAGATAGGTATTAAAAATTATATTTTGTCCAAATTTCCTTCTCTCATTTCGTCATCTGTCGATCTATATTTGATTAGCAAATGTTCATAAAAACAGTTATTTTAAAAATATTTATACTATTTTGTATTGTCATTTTTTGAAAATTATTTGACAAAGCGGTGAAGTGAAGCGTACTATCACAATCACAAATTGCAGGTACCTCGTTAGGTGAGGCTCCTGTACGGAGACATGCTACTGCCCAGAAACGTCCAAAGACGCCAACGGGTTTGAACAGAGACTATCGAGTTAAGGTGGTCTATAACGTAGCTAGAAAATCAATCTATTTTCTTATGCCGTACAGTGCTAAAGCTCAATGAATTGGAGGGATCAGCGCATGGAGCTTCTTGTCACCTGTTGACATGGCTTCAGTGCGTTGTCATGTTGTGCTATTTACATTCATTGTAAAAGCGCACCTTCTTCATTGAGGGTGCGCTTTTTTGTTATGGCTTTAAAAAAGCTTCTTATTTATCATTTAAATCATAAGGAGTTCAGTCATGAACACAGCAAACAATGCTCATGTACAACTCAATACTATTACTCCAACCGTGGAGCAAATGAAGGCAAAAACCATCTGGATTAACTTGGTTTCGCCACCTCAAGCAAAAATTAGTTCAGTACTCACGGCTCTTTCATTGCCAAAAAACACATTGAATCAACCAAGAACCAGTCTTTTAAAAAAAATTGGGGATGTTCTATTACTGAAGTTAGAGATTCCAAAGAGAAACCTTCCTAACTCAGCGGTGCCATATCATGTAATGATGCTGACAATATTGGTGAAAGATAATAAAGTTGTCACGATTAGTGAAGGTGATTGCCCGCTCTTAATGCGTTTAGAACATGAATATCTTGTGAAATGGGCAGAGCAAGATATTACAAGTTTCGTGTATCGCATTTTGGCGATCACCACAACGAGTTTCATACAAGCGACTAAAGAGATTGGTGAAACGATCGATAAAATTGAAGAGAAGTTAAAAACAGCATTTAATAATCGTAGTGTTTATCAGTTACTCAATCACAATAAAAGCTTTCTTTTTTTTGCAAAAGCCTTAAAACGTAACCACCAATTGTTGATCGCATTGGAAGAAAAAAGCTTATTAAAGGCAGATAATGAGCAGGATTTGATGCTTAGTGATCTTATTGTAGAAACGGCACAGGCAGAAAATTTAGCAAGAATTTATAACGCCAATCTGAGAAATTTGATGGATGCTTACTCCGCGCTCATAGAGAATAATTTAAGTCTATCAGTTCAATACCTGACGATTTTTGTGACCATTTCAGCGATACCTATGGCAGTAGCGAGCCTTTATGGAATGAATACCCCTTTACCATTTCAAGATGAATCTTGGTCATTGGCAGCTCTTGCGATATCTAGCGTCCTTTTAATCGTTGTGGTGTTAGGCATCTTCAAAAAGAAAAAATTAATCTAAGAATCAAAGTAATAGAGAGATAAAATTATGTTAAAAATTTATAAAAATGCGCAAGATGGCATGATTAATGAAGAAGCGATCATTAGACCTAATAGTCTTGTGATGATGATCAATCCTACCGGTGAAGAGATTAATCAAATTACTCGTGATTTCTCCCTGCCCGAAAAGTTCTTTTTAGATTCATTAGATCAAGACGAAAGACCTCGTTTAGAGCGCGATGAAAATGGATATTTAATTGTACTGAATATCCCTGTCAAAAATCCCAATAGCACATTACAAAATGAGGCGCCTTATATTACATTGCCGCTTGGAATTATTCATACTGAGAACAATATTTTTTTAGTGAGCAAAGAACCGCATCCCATTTTAATGGATCTTATTGCCGGTGAATATGGCGAGTTCCAAACACACATGAGAACACGCGTCACGCTACTACTCTTTAAAGCGGTGGCTAAACATTATGATGATCACTTAGGATTTATTAATGATGAAGCAGGGAAGTTGCAACAAAAACTGAGAGCCTCTTATCATAATAGAGAGTTATTTAGCCTTATTAATTTAAATAAAAGCTTAGTATTCTTTTCTACGTCACTATCTGCATTAGCAATCTTATATCGTCAAATTATGCAAGGTCGTACTTTAAAAATTCATGAGGATGAAAGACGTTTGTTGAATGATATCTTAGTAGATATTGAACAGTCAGCAGAAGTAGCAGAAATGAGACGTGAGAGCTTAAGTAACTTAATGGATGCATACGCTGCGATCGTTCATAATAATCTGAATACAGTACTTAAAACATTAACGGCTATTGCAATCGTCATGATTATTCCCACAATGATCGGCTCAATTTTCTCAATGAACGTTGCTTTGCCTCAAGAAGAAAATCCAATTTCAACGATAGTGATAGGCTCTGTGATGGTTGGGGTTAGCTTTTTGTTATTGCTGGTATTTTACGTTAAAAAATATATTCGACTTTAAGTGTTTAGCTAAAATTTAGCCCATCAATTTCTCATCAAATAATTAACGTAAACAAATTTACAAAGGAACTTAGCAATGATCCAAATTTATAAAAATTTAATGATGAATACTTATCATCATGATACTGTTATTAGTGAAAACAACTGGATTCGAGTCGTGAGTCCTGATGAAACAGAGATTTCAAAAATAGAGAAAGAGTTGAATATTTCTCGTTTTTTTATTGAAGAGTCTTTAGATCCACACACTCGTCCGATGATTGAAGAAAAAAATGGCATGACTTATATGATTATTCATATTCCTTACATAGATTCTTCCATCGAGAAGAACTCTCAGGGTGTCAGATATCGCACAATCCCCTTAGGAATTGTATTAGTTAACAGCCATTTTGTAACGATCTGCAGCCTAGAAGCAGAAGTTTTATTCAATAGTTTCATTAAAAACTGCCAGGGGCTTGGTGCACATTTGCAAGTACAAAATACTTTAGATTTACTCCATCATGTAGCACAACGATACTTACGTTTAATGCATACCATGGAGTATGAAATTGCAGAGGCAGAAGAGGAGCTCTCTCGCTCATATCGTAATTCAGAGCTTTATACATTATTGTATTTAAATGATGGTTTACTCTATATGACTATTTCGCTAAAGCAGATGCTATATCTCATGCGTAAAATTAATAAAGAACAGTATTTAGAAATGCTTCCCAATGATATAGAGCTGTTTGAAGATACGATTATCGAATTAGAACAAGCTTATTCTGTGGCGCAAATTAATCAGTTAAACTCAAATAACGTGATGGATGCCTACGGAAACATTATTCAAAATAATGTCAGTCATGTTGTAAAACTACTAACAGCTTTAACAATTGTATTATCGATTCCTACATTAATTGCCAGTATATACGGGATGAACGTACCATTACCTTTTCAGGATGAATCTGAAGCCTTTAGTATATTAATCGTCATCATGGTAGTGTTAAGCGGAATCGTGGCTGGATTTTTCTATAAAAAGAAATTCTTCTAATTTTATGAGATATAAATAAGTTATCGGAATGGTAGAATAAAGATAATTCAAAAAGGAAGGTTGAATGAACGGTCATTCATGAAGCCCTTGATATCGTAATATCAAGGGCTTTTTCGTGTTTGTAGTGAATTATCAATAAAAAAAATGCCGAGGCTTTCATCCAATTCATTAAAATCCGGCGTTTTAAAAATCATTTGATAGTCAATCTGCTTAAATCTAAAACGACTCCAGTTTAACTATAGATCCGCTTTTCCTTGCATCACTTCTCGTACAATATATTCTGCAATAGCTAATGATGAGGTTGCCCCTGGTGATGGCGCATTACGAATATGTGTAATATTACCTTCTCGGCGGATTACAAAGTCATCCACTAAGGTACCATCTGGATTCATTGCTTGCGCACGAATTCCTCTCGTTGCCGGTTTTACTGTCATATTGGAGAGTGAAGGCACATATTTTGTCGCTTCATTAATGAAATTCTTTTGACTAAATACAGTCTTAGATTCACGCATTGCTGCGGGAATATTACGCAAAGCAAAGCGCCAGAAGCCAGGATAGAAGATAAACTCTTTAATATCTTTTAAATTAAAGCCTTTTCCATCATAATTTTCACGAGCTTTAGAGAGAAATGCATTGGGTCCAATCGTCATTTTTCCATCGATACGCTTCGTAAAATGCACGCCTAAGAAGGGGTATTTAGGGTCAGGAACAGGGTAGATCAATCCTTTTACATCATGTGTAAATTGATCATCTAACACGAAGTATTGACCAAAGAAGGGGACAATTTTTGGCGTGGCAACATCCCCAGAATTACGTGCTAAACGATCTGATTGGAGACCTGCACAACTCACCGCATAATCAAATTTTGTCGCATAAGTACGATTGCCTTCAAGCGTAATAGAGATCTTGCCATCTGCATTATTCTTAATCGATTGAACAGGACTATTAAGCTCAATTTTACCACCGCGCTCTTTTATCTCTTCTGCAATACGTTTTGCGATTTTTTCATAACTCACAATGGCTGTTTCAGGAGAATGAAGGGCAGCGACACCAATACAGTTAGGTTCTACGGTCTTAATCTCTTCACCATAGAGCATCTTAACGTTAGGAACTTCGTTGTCTAGCGCAATTTGATAAAGTTTCTTCAAACGCTCTTCTTCAATTTCGTTCAGTGCAACGACGACCTTTCCACACTGATCATAAGGAAGATTATTGTCTGCACAATAATTACGTACAAGCTCAACTCCGCGTCGACATAATCTTGCTTTTAGGCTACCCTTTGCATAATATAATCCTGCATGGACAACCCCAGAGTTGTGACTTGTTTGATGTTGTGCGACTTCTGACTCTTTCTCGAAGAGTGTTACGTTTGCATCTGGATAATCAATGAGAAGTTGTCTTGCAACGGATAATCCGTTAATACCTCCCCCGATCACTGCATAGTTGACGGTTGACACATTTATCTCCTTATAAAGATACTTGAATATGAAAAAACTAAAAAAAATCGA
>JASLEF010000014.1 GCA_030151245.1 Ignatzschineria sp.
CCCAGAACCACGATGGCAAGCGCAACAAAGAAGGCGCTATTTTTCCAACGGGAATGCACTGAGGGGGATTTGATTTTGCTCCCCTGAATCTCCACTGCGCGTAAACCCTTTGGCGTTTGGCGAAGCTTGAAGCGCAAGCGATCCCCGACTTTGGGCGTGGCATGTTTGGGGAAATCTTGAATGTGCGCAAATACCGCTGTTCCCTTATAATCCTGAATAAACCCAAATTTGCGGGCATCATCCCATTCGATTAATCGTCCTTCTGTTTGATCCATTCTTTCTCGCCTTTTAACCTTTTCTTTTTTAATCTTTTAATTTTTTTCGACTTACTCATGGTGAGCTTCTGAAGATTACTCGGCACGCACTTCAAACTTGATCTGATCTCGGTTGCCATGCTGATCTTGAACGCTCAAGCGATGAATGCCGGCTTTTAATGTTTTCATCTCTAGTACCGGCATTTTTAAGAGCCGTCCATCTAAATACCAGAGAAAGGGTGGTTTTCCTTGCGCACTTAAATGAATCTTATAATCACTCTTAAAAATAATACTCTCATCTGCAAGCGTTGAAATTTTAATGCCACGAATATCTCCCTCTTTAACATTCCCGGCAGTGATCGGATCTAAAGCTGAAAGAGTGCTCTGCTGTTCACTATTTTTTAACGTTTGTTGATGACTACGGCTAAAGAATTCTTGGCGAGTTAAGGAGAGTGGCTGTCGACCACTTTGATTGAGAAATTCTCCGTTCAGTAATTGGGGCCAGCCAGAATGAGGGGATTCTCCTTTCGCATCATAGAGGGTTCGAGGAACATTGCCGGCGATAGTATCGATCTGAAAACTCTCTAAACATTCATTTGCCGGGACTTGAGATTTTTTACGACCTGATGGCCAACAGATGGTTTCTGGTACAACGGTGTAAGGCTTTCTAAAAGCGGTTTCATCCTTCGGTAAAAAAGCAAAAACATCAAATAACATTGGTGCCGCAATATCCCCCGCAAGAACCCCTAGGCTTGGGACAGCATCCGGACGCCCCACCCATACTCCCACAGTCCAATCAGGGCTTACTCCCAAAGCCCAACCATCCCGATAACCATAACTCGTCCCTGTTTTCCAAGCTATTTTACGAGTATTAAGTCTTTTGGGTGGACTCACACTTCGTAAGATTTTGGTAATAATCCAACTCGCTTCTGGCGATAATAAAGGCTTTCCTTCCGCTTGTTCTCTCAACCACGAGGATTTCTTATCCTCATCGAGAATTGTGGGCGACGCTTGTGGCTGGAAGAAGAGAGTATTTTGCTCAGAGAGTTGGTTCTCAGCGCTCTTCTTACTTTGCATCATTTGCCCATTATGATCGGAGATTAAAATAGAACTCTCTCGGTCACCCTCTACGGGTTGCATCCTTAAGGGATAAACTATCCCATGAGATCCAAAGCTTGAAAAGAGCTTCACTTGCTCCTCTAAAGTAGTCCCTACACCCCCCAAAATAAGGCTAATAGTAGGAGATCCCACATAGAGCCCAATGCCGGCATCACGCATCGATTTTAGAAAATAATAAGGGGTTAAGTGCTGAAATACTTGAACGACCGGCACATTCAAAGATTGTTGCAGAGCCCGATACATCGGCACTCGTCCCCGGAACTTCTTATCAAAATTTTGTGGCTCATATCCATCAAAGGATCGTGGAACGTCCGTCAACAGGCTGGCTTCATGAATAATACCGTAATCAAGTGCAAGCCCAAAAGCAAAGGGCTTTAATGTCGATCCTGGTGAGCGAATAGCGGTTACCATATCGACAAAACCGGCGCGATGAGGATCAAAAAGATCGACAGAGCCAATATAAGATACAACTTCATGCGTTCGATTATTCACCACTAATAATGCTGCTGAAACATTTGCCGGAAACTTACGGCTCTCTTTGAGGACAAAAGCTTCTAAATGCCGTTGAAGCTTATAGTCAATTGTCGTTTGAATTCGGTGCTGAGAACGATTTTCCCGGCGTAATCGCTCTGCAAGAAGGGGCGCATAAAAAGGCGTTTCACTCGGCGTGTAGTTAATAGGATCTTGCGTTGCAGCCTGATACGTTGCGGCATCAATCTTCCCAAAGTCATAGAGACGTTGTAAGACCTTATCTCGTGCATCTCTTGCCTGCTTTAAATTTCGATCAGGGCGATAGATTGAGGGTCTTTGAGGCAGAGCAACTAATAAAGCACTTTCAGATAACGTTAATTCACTCGTTTTTTTTGAAAAATAACGTTGACTCGCCGCCGCAACCCCTTCAAGATTCCCTCCCATTGGGGCGAGGTTAATATAGAGTGTTAAGATCTCTTCTTTACTATATTTAAGCTCTAATTGAAGCGCTCGAAAGAGCTGTACAAATTTCCCTTTAATCGTGCGTTCATGGGGATAGAGTAATCTCGCGACTTGCATGGTTAAAGTCGAGCTTCCCGAGATAATCTTTTGATACCGTATCCACTGCCATAATGCCCTTACGCTAGAAAATGGGTTCACACCAATATGGTGATAATAGTAACGATCTTCATAAGTAATCAGCGTATTTAAATAATCTGGCGTCACTTCATCAAGCGTCGTCCAATGCCTAAAGACCCCATTTTCATCAGCGAATTGTCGCAAAACCTCGCCCTCTTTAGCGACAACAGTGGTCGAAACTTCAATACGAGGAAGTGCTAATGGGAAGAAGATATTTAATATCCCAAATAGTGATACCAGTAATAGCACCGTTCCCAAACCGGTCAATAGGAGAGTTCGGCACTTTAACCATCGGCGATTTTGAATAGATTGACGACCTATTTTTGCCCTCAATGATTGCCCTTTTCTAAAAATTTTAACGTTAACCACCCTTTCAGTTGCCACATAATCTCTTGATAATGTCACCAACAAGACGATTATCTCAATGTATTATGTAAAATCATGCCTAATAATTACTAACTTAAGTGTTACTAATTCAAGAGTCACTAATTCAAGAGTCACTAATTTAAGCGCTTCTAACTTAAAAGTGACTCACTTAAATCATTTCATGATCTTTATCGAATCTCTTATTTTAAGAATTTTATCGCAAATTCGCGCATCATTCTGACAGATTTTCCGTAATTTTGGCATACTGTCTGAATAATTCGTCATCAAACCGGGAGATCTCTTGATGGAAATACTGAAACAAAACAATCAGTTACATTCTCTATATACAATTATCTTACTCTTTATCGCGATGGTGCTCTTTAATCTCACGATATTGATGCCAGCTAATGCCCAAGTCCAATCTATTAATGCCTCTAAAATTGATAATCAGGAAACATTATCGGTTTTTTTTAATACCCCCCAAACATTTACCAACGACAGTATCTCCTCGCAATTTAAAGTTCAAAGTTATGATAGCGAAAGTTATGAGTATATTGATGATACACAAGGAGAGTGGCATCTTAGCAAAGATGGTTATCGCCTCTCTTACTACCCGGTAGCACAAGGCAGCTATGAGGTTTCAACAAATGCATTTCGCCATCAAGATTCTCACTCTATTAAATCTCAATATGTCTATATCGGCACGCCTACTGAAACGGTAAAAATAATAGGTAGAGGTCCTGTACTTCCTCTACAAAATGCCTCTCTTCCTGTTGAAATGTTAGGTACTACAGCACTAGATGTAGAGTTTTATGCCATTGAGAATCTCCCCCATATGTTAAAAAACTACTACATCGGGACAGACTTAGAGTCTTGGACCGTTTCGCGTTTAATTAAAAATACTGAGCCGGCCGGCATATTTCGTTATGTCATCCCTGCGGGAACAAAGATTGAAGAGAAGACTCAACATCGCATTCCACTCGATCAACACATTAAACCCGGGGCATATATCGTCACCGTCAATCCTGCGGGACAAATTTATAAAGATATTGATGCTCGAATAGTCTTTATCTCAAACATCGGCTTACAAGCCCGACTATATCCAACAAGTACACTCATTATTGGTAATCAATTTAGTGATAACGCGCCTTTAAATAGTGACGCAACTCTTGAAATTTGGCGAAGCAATCACCGCAAGCTTGAAAAGTCAGACACTATTTGCACCTTTAAAGAAGGATTATGTGAAATCCCTCAGCGCCTTCAACCCACGGATGTCATCGTGGTAAAACAGCAAGATGACATCTCAATTTTACCTCTGAAAGAGATTGCATTAGATCTTAATGAATATGCCATTACCGGCGCGTTGAGCACAAAAGATGTTGCCTATCTCTATTCAAATCGTACACTCTATCGCCCTGGTGAAAAAATCACTCTCAACACATTATTACGAGATCTTGATGGACAACTCTTACCGGAGCAACCCCTAACTTTAACGCTGATGAATCCGCAAGGAAAAGCATACAGTCACTATCGACTCGATCAGAGCAAAGAGGGTTTTTATCAAACAGAGATCAAAATGCCCAGTGATGCAAAAACGGGTATTTGGAGAGTAGAAGCACGAACAGATGCAACCAGCGAAGTACCTCTTGGCACTCTTAAACTCTATATTGAAGAATTTATGCCAGAGCGTATGGAGCTCATTATTACAAGCGAAGAGATGGCCTATCAATATGATGATTCCATAGATCTTAAGATTTATAGCCGATACCTCTTTGGGGCACCTGCAACGCTTAACGATTACAACATTCAAAATGAGTTCAAACTCAATAGAACGCCCTTTATCGGTCAAAAAGATTGGTTTACCGGTGTCATTAATTATCCATCAGATCGATTCAATAGCGATTACACAAGCAATGGTCGACTCGATGAAAATGGTGAAATCTCGACCTCCATCGAACTCCCTTTCTCTACTGAAGATTACACCTCTCCTTCGGCGGTGATCCAGTTAAATGCCGCGGTTAATATTCTTGATGGTTCTGTTCTAGGAATAACTCGCTCCATTAAACATCAATTCTGGCCGGGAGAAACCGTTCCTGTTATCCGCCCACTTTTTGAAGCAGAAGAGATCGGTTATGGACAAGATGCAAAATTTGAGATCTTTAATGCCACGCCGGAAGGCGAAGTGCAACCGAGTAAATTTCTTCTCTCATTAAAATACCAAGACCCCTATTGTACATGGGTTTATAGTGAAGCTCGGGGTTGGAACTGCCATAATCACTATGGTTATCAAATTCGTGAGCAGAAAGTAGTAGAGAGTCCTGGCATTATCACTTATGACTTTTCACCTAATAGCTGGGGAAATTATATTTTAGAGATCAAAGATCTCAATACTGGTTTAGTCTCTGAATTTAGTTTTTCTGGCACATGGGATGCCTCAAGCTCAGGACAGTTACCGGCTGCAAAACCGCTACATTTAAATCTCTCAACACAAAAACCTCTCTTTATACCAGGAGAGATCGTGGAGCTCACCATCGATGCCCCTCTTGCCGGGAACTTAACATTATTAGTAGAGGGAACCGAACTTCTTTTTGAGAAAAACATCTCCATTCCCAAAGGAGAATCAACTTTTAAAATCCCTTTTGACCCTTTATGGCAACGCCATGATCTCTACATTTCAGGGCTTTTAATTTCCCATAAAAATGGAGAAACCGTTCGATCTCTCGGCATTATCCCTCTAAAAATTGATACTACCGCAAGAAAACTACAGCCCGAACTCTCCTTTCCTGCAATAACAAAACCAGATCAACCTGTGACTATCGATATTGCCCTCAATCAAGAACAGCTTGCTCACTTACAAAGTGCAGATAAAGAAGCACTTTACGCAACCGTTAGCATTACAGATCGCGGTATTTTGAATATGATTCCCGAAAAACCGGTGTCCATTTTTGAGGCCTTCTTTAAGCAACGCCGTTATAGCGCAGAGATTATTGATTACTATAGTCGCCTTTTTAAACGAGGAACGGGCTCACTTCTCAACCCCCAATTTGGAGGAGATGCCGCAAATGATGATAATTCTGATGCCGGCATTCCGAACCTTACCGAGATGAAAACTGTCTCTTTAAGCTCTGAATTAATCTCCCTTGAAAAGGGTAAAGCATCCATTACATTTGATCTTCCTGACTTTAATGGCGAAGCTGAAGTTGCCGTAAAAATATTTAATAGAGATCAAGTCGGAGAGGCAAATGAAACCCTAGTGATTCGCGCCCCGATTATTGCAGACCTGATCTCTCCACGATTTATCCGCGTTGGTGATCAGAGCTTTGTTGCCCTTACATTAGTGAATATGAGCGGTGAGAAAGATGAGGTAAAAATATCGGTCTCCAGTGAACAGTTTGAAGTAGACTTTAACGCGACCATCTCTCTACAAAAAGAGGAGAAGCAGAGTGTTCTAATTCCCATTAAACTACATGAATTTACACCATTTGCAGAGGTCAGCCTCAATATTGACGCCAAGAGCTTTAAAGCCACTCGAAATTATCAAATTGGGACCGTTCACAAGACAGAAGAGACATCACTTTATGAACGAAAAATGCTAGTAGCAGACAGCCAATGGCAGCGTAATTTAGAGATATCTGGTCAGTTTAGCAAAGGTTTTGAAGAGATGGTTACGCTCTCTCGTTATCCACAAATCAACGTATTAGCATACTCAAATGGTCTTTTCCAATATCCGTATGGATGTACAGAACAGATCACCAGTAAAGCCTTCCCTTGGCTCTTTAAATCAAATTCGATTCTTGACCAAGAAAAACAACGTGCCTATGAGAAGTCAATTGCCCAAAAACCTAAAGATAATGTAGAAAGTTTTGAAGTTTGGGAACAAGAGATGATGACCAATACGATTAATCGCCTGCTTGATCGCCAAGGTATCGATGGCGGATTCTCGCTCTGGTCGGATGGTCCTAGTTTCTTTGCAACAACGGTTTATATTACTGATTTTTTAACCAGTGCTAAAACTACCTATCCGGAGCTCGTACCACAAGTAGCACTTGAGGATGCGTTTAAATACCTCAAAAAACAACTCAATCGAGCGCAAGAAGTCTACAACCAATATGGTACAAATATTGATCGAGATTACGAGAAGTTATTAACTCGCTACAATCTTGCTAATGTGAGTTATGCCGCATGGATTTTAGCAAAAGAAGGCAAAATATTTAATGCTGATATTATCTTCTTGGAAAACTTAAGAGATCGTTTATCTCCCCTATCTTCCGCATATTTAGGCGCAGCATCAATGCTATTAGGGAGTGAATCAACAGGAGATCGATATCTTAGTGACATCTGGTCGAAGATTGAATCAAGAGATCAAAACTATGGTTATTACCAATCAACTATTTCTGAAATCGCTCTTTCATTAAATATGTTGAACGAGTTAACCTCACGCGGTTTCCATGTCAGCGCGAAACTTCAAGAATCACTGTTAGTTATTTTAGATGCTTATCTTTCTGACCGACAATACTTCAGTACCCAGGATCGCTATGCTCTAATTAAACTAGGGATTGACCTCCCCCAAGATGATCATCCGATTGAACTTGTCATTAATGGTCAAACAAAATTATTACCGGCAAATACGCCTATTCCAGCAAACAGCATTGCCTCTTTATTAACCAACTCCACGCTCTTTATGGAGTATCAAATTGCCGGATATCCGAAAAAACCAGTGCAGTCGAAAAATTTTAATATGACATTTACGAAATCACTCAATCAACTTGCAGGAAAAACCTTTAAAGTGGGTGATCGCATTACCGTTCGTTTAAAAGTGAAGCCAAGTGTGAATCTCCCCAGTGGATTAATTATTGACTACATCCCCGGGGGCTTTAACCTTGTCAATCCTAACCTTCTTACCGAAGATATCTTTGAGTTCTACGACACATTGAATATTGATTATCAACAACGTCAGCGTATTGAACATGAGGAGTTTCGATTTGATCGGTATATGGCCTCACTTCCGATGCGAGCGGGGCAAACAGAAGAGTTTGTCTATATTATGGAAGCTGCTGTACCGGGAGAGTATGAGATACCAGTAACGATTGTTGAAGATATGTATCAAGCAGAGCTTAAAAATATCATGGTGACGCCGGGAACGATCACTATTGTGGAATAGCTCCCCTTTAGCTACCTTGTAAGCTCATCAGCATCTCTAAAAATAGCGAGTCAAAGGTCTCGCTATTTTTTTCTCTACCAACTATTGCTCTTCGTTGATTAAAGCAGAAGCTAACACTGACAAAGGCTTATCATTTGGATTTAACCTACTCACTCCTCCAATTTAGATCATCAAAAAAGATCACAAATACGATATAATCAGGCATAATCAAGACATCAAAAAGAATCAAACTCTAGGAATTATTATGACATCATTTCAGACCTACCTCGTCGGCGGCGCTGTTCGAGATAAGTTGCTGAAGCATCCTTACCATGAACATGATTGGGTTGTTGTGGGTGCAACGCCAGAAGCGCTCACAAATGCAGGATACTTATTAGTGGGTAAGGATTTCCCCGTGTTTTTACATCCTGAAACAAAAGAAGAGTATGCTCTCGCACGTTCTGAAAGAAAAGTTGCGAAAGGTTATCAAGGATTCGACGTTTGCGCAGATCCTTCCATTACTTTAGAAGAGGATCTATTACGCCGCGATCTCACTATTAATGCGATCGCGGAGGATTCAGAGGGCAATTTAATCGATCCTTATGGCGGCGTCAAAGATATTGAAGATCGCGTTTTACGTCACGTGAGCGAAGCCTTTATTGAAGATCCTGTACGTGTTTTACGATTGGCGCGTTTTTATGCACGTTATCAGCAATATGGATTTACTATTGCCGATGAAACAAAAACCCTCATTCAAGGCATGATTCAATCAGGTGAACTCGAAGCACTGACTGCAGAGCGAGTCTTTCAAGAACTCAATAATGCACTAGGTGAGGCATCACCACAAGCCTTTTTCATGGCCCTTCGTGAAGTTGGCGCGTTAGAAGTGCTTTTTCCTGAAGTAGAAGCCCTTTTTGGAGTCCCGCAAACGGCAAAATATCACCCGGAAATTGATTCCGGCGTACATACGTTAATGGCGCTGGAAGCATCAGTTTCAATTACAGACGATCTCCCTACCCGCTTTGCGGTGCTTTGCCATGATTTTGGAAAAGCAATTACTCCCAAAAGCGAGTGGCCAAGCCATAAGTTACATGAGATTCGAGGCGTTCCGTTAGTCGCTGAGTTTTGCGATCGCTTAAAAGTCCCTAAAGAGTATCGTGATATTGCATTAAAAGTGACGGAATTTCATCTTATGATGCACCAAGCTTTCATTCTTCGACCTAAAACAATCCTCAAGCTCCTAAAAAGACTAGATGCATTACGTAAGCCTCAAAATTTAACGCGGTTTGTGGATGCTTGTATGGCTGATGCTCGTGGTCGGCTTCATTTTATGAACAGAGATTACCCACAACGAGAATATTTATTAGCAATGCGAGAATCTGTAGCACAGATGGATCTACAACCGCTATTGCAAGGTATTGAAAAAGATCAGATTCCAATGACAATTGAGCGCGCTCAAATTAAAGCGATCTTCAATGCGATTAAAGATTACACAAAAATTTGACGGTTCAAGGTTAATGTCCTATCATACATTTCTTTCTTGGAAAGCAAGAATAAAAATTTCGGGGCATAGCGCAGTCTGGTAGCGCATCTGGTTTGGGACCAGAGGGTCGGGGGTTCGAATCCCTCTGCCCCGACCATTTTTAAAATTCAA
>JASLEF010000034.1 GCA_030151245.1 Ignatzschineria sp.
GGACTTTGCAGGCTTCATGAAAGGTTACACACAATTTTATGGTGAAGCAGAAGGCGCGGAAGCAATCGTTCCAGCTCGTTCAGCATTTGAAGTTGCCGGCCTTGCATTCCCTGAGTGGTTAATCGAAATCGAAGTTATTGCGGCTAAAAAATAATCAATCATGAATAATAAATAATGTCCTCAATAAACTGATCTATGGAGGTCATTATTAATAAAGCTAAAAACCAATAGGTCTTTAGCTTTTTTTACGCCTTCAATTATTCTTCATTATCTGCAATGCGTATCAATACTCTCTCTGCTGATGCTAATACGACAAACTTCTCAGCAAGATTACGCTATAATCACCCATAGTCTATTGCGCTATGGGACTTCGGCGCTATCGTCACAGCAACAGGCATTCATGCTGACTATCCATTCACTCAAATCTTCTAAGGAAAGCCATTCCTATGACACGCATTAATGTTATTGATCCTCATGAACTCTGCGATCAACATCTTCTCGCGGAACATCGTGAACTCACAAGAATTCCTAATGATATCGTTAAACGAAATGGGGATGTACCGCTTTCCACTTCAAAAGCCTATCTCCTCGGCCAAGGTCATGTGACCTTCTTTCGAGACAAACTGCTCTTTCTAAAGAATCGTTACGATAGTTTGCATCAAGAATGCTTACAAAGAGGATTTAATGTGAGTTATCGTTGGCCAGAAGAAGCGGCATTATTTCAAAATCTATGGCACAACTACCTTGTTACCGAAGAGGATCGCCAGCTTAATTTAACAAGAATTGAGGAACGAATGCCGGAAACCCCAAGGTTTACAAAAACAAACAAATAGTAACACCTATAAATTAACTCTTAAAGTAATTCCAAAACCAGAAAAGCGAAAGCCATTCATGAGGCAACACGAATGGCTTTCTACGATCAGAGGAAGTACTGAGTAGCTCAGAAATGTCTCCTCTCGTGTGCTTATAATGCCGTAAACAATAAGACTTCTCAAATTTATTTTAAAAATCATAACGATATATTCTTCAGATATCACTATGATTATGTAATCTCAAAACCGCCTAAAACCATTGTTTATAATGCGATAGCGGTCTTTTATAAAAATATATTTCACAAAACAAACCAGCGATAAATAAACTTCAATACTCAGAAAAATAGTTAATTAAAATTAAATTAAGCTTAATTAAGTTCAAAATTGTTCCTATTCAGTAAAATAAAATATTACCCAATAAAAAAGAGCCCCCCTCACACTTAAAGGTTGCTCTTTTTTATCTAGATAAAGATAATCGCTATAACACGATCAAATCTCTACAATACTCATACTACAACGCACACTCATCTAATAAGGCTTCTATACTCTTAAACTGCAATCCGGTATGCGTTGTCAAACCTAACTGACAGGTCTTACTCATTGACGCGCCCATATCATAACGTTGCTGAGTATCTTGAGGTAAGCGATTTAAGCTATTAGCATTAATCTCAGGCACAGTAAAACCTTTAATTCCGCCAAAGCCACAACACTCTATATTTGTCGACTCCACAGTATCTGCGCATTTCTCCGCTAACTTTAATAGCATCTCAGCGCCGCCATCTTTAGAGACAGAGCAAGGAGTATGTAGCAGTAACTTCTCAATCTTTCTCTTCATTGTTAATCTCGGGACGACTTCATTTAATAAAAAATCGGCAGAATGATAGAGAATCAAACGCTCATCTAACATCCCCTTCTTTTGTAACTCATGTACCTGTAATGCACAGGGCGCATTATCAACATAGATAGGGATTTCACCATAACGAGAGGCTTTTAATAAAATATCATTTAAATTCTTTGCTGTGTTCTCTGCTTCTACCGGCGCTTTTGCAGAGATAAATGGCTGTCCACAACAAGCTCCCGCGAGCTTATCTGGGAAGAATGGTGTAAATCCTGCCTTATGTAATAAGCTGATCACATGATCAAAGGTATTCTTAGGCGTTTTATCACGTACTGTTTTAAGTTCTTGTAAATTACGATTTACGCAGGTTGAAAAATAAACGACAGAGTTCTCAATCTTACTAGGGACCGGTAAAGCCGGAAGAGATGTGGTCACTTCTGGCATCGCAGTAGGGATCACCGGAATACCTTTAAACGCTTTATGCATAGATTTTGTTAAATTGTGCACCCTTTGAATCCCAATTTTATGAGCCGCATTCACAGAGAAACGCATCCCTTTTTCAGCAAACATAAAATGGTTGCCGGCAAGTCTCATCGTTGACTTGGTGTTGACAGGGCGAATGGATTTAATAAACTCCCCCGTATTGATCCCTACAGGACAGCGAAGTGAACACATTCCGGTTTCCGCACAAGTCTCAATTCCGGCATATTGGTAAGCTTTATTCAGTTTCGCAAAGAGCTTTCCGCTCTCCCCGGTTCTCGGTAGTGCTTGCATATTACGATAAACGGCAATTCTTTGTCTTGGCGTTAAAGAGAGACCATCCGATGGGCATGCAGGCTCACAGAATCCACATTCAATACAATCATGCACCAGTTTATCGGCAACAGGAATCGTCTTAAATGAGGTAATATGGAGCGCTTTATTATCGGTTATAATCACATCAGGATTAAAAATTGTATGAGGATCAAATAATGCTTTAATATCTCGCATCACTTGATAGATCTCTTCTCCCCACTCAGCCTCCACAAAGGGTGCAATATTTCGTCCTGTACCATGCTCCCCTTTCAATGAGCCACCATATTTTACAGCAACGACCTCCGCAAGCTCATCCATAAACTTATCAAATTGCTTTACTTTCTTCTTCGAGGTCATATCTGGTGCTAAGAGGAAATGTAAGTTTCCCTCTAGGGCATGGCCCATAATCGTTGCCTCTGGAAACTTATGCTTATCAAATAGCTCCGTTAAAGCTTGCACTCCTTCCACAAGATGCTCCATTGGAAAGACAACATCTTCAGGAATAATGCTTGCGCCACTTTTACGTCCTTTGGCCACGATGGGTAATAATCCTTTTCGCGTATCCCAGTAGCTCTTGGTAATGGCAGGATCCGTCTGAAACCCGGTCTCCTCCACAACCTCAAATCGATGATAAACAGACTCTATTTTTGCAATTTTCGCCTGTAACTCCTCAGCCGTCTCCCCCATCGTTTCAATGAGTAAACAAGCACTATCACGATTTAAAGATCGATAGAAAAATGCCGGCAAGTTCTCAATAGCTTCGCCTACAAGATGCAGGGTTCGCCCATCAAATAACTCTACCGCTTCTACAGGAGCCTCTTGACGCAATGCCTTCACTGTCTCACAACATTCTGCAAGAGAGGAAAAATAGATAAATGCAGAAGCTTTATGCGCATATTCTGGAACAGTTTTATAAACAACTTCACTGACAAATCCTAATGTTCCCTCCGATCCGACAATTAAATGTTTTAAGATCTCTACAGGATCATCAAAATCAATTAAAGCATTCACGCCATAACCGGTTGTGTTTTTAAGTCGATATTTTACAGCGACTTTCTCTTTTAAAATAGGATTGGAGATAATCCGCTCTCGAAGCGCCACTAATTCACTTAAAAATGGCGCATGAGTCTGACGAAAACTCGCCACATTATCAGGATCTCGAGTATCTAACACCGTTCCATCATTTAAAATTAAACGAATATCCTCTAACGTATGATAGGTATTGTTCTTTGTACCACAACACATCCCACTACTATTATTCGCGACAATTCCCCCAATACGCGCCACGCTAATAGATGCCGGATCAGGCCCGATTTTGCGATTAAAAGGTTTTAATGCCTTATTAACGCTCGCCCCTATCACCATCGGCCCCACCGTGACCTTCTCCCCTTGTGATTGAATTTTAAGATTTAAGAACTCATGTCCTAGCATCACTAAAACCGATTCGCTAGATGTCTGCCCTGAAAGAGAAGTTCCCGAAGCTCTAAAAGTTAAGGCAACGCCACACTCTTTTGCCGCTTTAATTAAGGCGATCACTTCAACCTCACGATTAGCTCGCACTACCACTTGTGGGACATAACGATAAAGACTTGCATCTGTCCCATAGGCAAACCGGTAAAAATAATCGGTATAGACCGATTTCTTTCCAACAATCTCATTCGCAAGTCCTGCAAACTTCTGATGCGCGGCATCTAACGGCATATCTTTCATATGACTTTCTCTCCAATTCCAAGCGCTGCTCAAGCTTATTTAAATGGCGTTGACTCTCACCATCTTTTCAATCTTTTAAAATCCTAGGCAATATCTCATAATGATAATATTCGGCACAAAACACCCATAGAGCATCTCTATTTCCTATGAGACTAACTCATTTAAGGGAGAGCTCTATCTGGGGCACAATGATATTGATTATTTAAATGACCACCGATTGCTAGGATGGTAAGGATAATATTATAGAGACAATTGATATAATATTTCCCATTAACGGCATTTTAATGAAAATAAATTTAACGATCCATTACCCGTTGCACCTTTATGCCATTTTTTCACTAAAATTTCAACAAGAATCCCCATTCTTACGGCTTTTTAATAGATCTTCCCCTTCCAAAATCCCCCTTTAAAATGAGGCTCAAATATCATCTATGATCTTGAAATCCCTACTTTAGAGTCTTCAAAAATAGATATCCCCAAATTCCCCCCCTCTTTTACCAGAGTTACCCACAAAGTTATCCACAACCGTATCGATACAGAGCCTCTCCCGCCTACCGTATCCGTCCCCCCCACTATTACTTTATAAATCCCCCAATTCTCCGACGGAGAATGATTGACTCTTTCCCTCTCTTTTTTCTACTTTTCAAAGAGATAAATCTATCCAAAGGTTGATATTATAAAAAACAGCCCCATTCTCCTATCAGTTTCCTAAGATATTCCCACAAAATATGGGGACGTCTTAGCAAAAAAATGATAAAGCCACCTACATCACTGTAGAGTCGGCCCAGAAATTGATTAAGGAATCTTATGAGTGAGAATAAAAAAACGACACTTCCAGCCGTTGACAGTGATGTTAAAGGGCATAACGAGGTCATTATCGAAGGAGATACTGTTTCAAACATTATCCATATCCTTCCACTCAGTGACCGTCCATTTTTCCCCCCACAAATAGCGCCTCTTCTTCTTAATGAAGAGCCATGGCTAACGACTCTTGATTCGATTATGGATAATCGAACGCGAGTAATTGGCTTAGTCTTAACAAAAACGGAACGTCACAGCGATCTTAAAACCGATGACTTCCATGAATATGGCACCCTTGTCCATATTCATCATCCCCATCGAGAAGATGGCAAGGTGCAGTTTATTGCCCAAGGAACCCAACGTTTTCGGATTAAAAAATGGATCTCCAAGGAGATTCCTTTTGTCGCGCAGGTTGAATACTTTGATGAATCAATGGTAGATAAGTCAGAAGAAGTCAGAGCCTACTCCATGGCGGTGGTCAATGCGTTAAAAGAACTAATCCCTTTCAACCCCCTCTTCTCTGAAGAATTAAAACACTTCTTAACACGTTTTAATAGCAATGACCCCTCCCCTTTTGCCGACTTCTCCGCAAGTATGACAACAGGATCAAAAGAGGAACTACAAGATGTTCTCTCAACGGTTCCGCTTGTCCCGAGATTGAGAAAAGTTCTTGCGATCGTACAAAAAGAGATTCAGATCGCTAAGCTTCATAACTCCATCCGAGAAGAGGTGGATGATCAACTTTCAGACCAACAGCGTCAATACTTTTTACGCGAACAGCTGAAAGTTATTCAACAAGAACTAGGTCTATCAAAAGATGATAAAGCGACAGATATTGATAAGTTTGTCGAGCGGCTCTTTGATAAAACTATTCCTGTGGCAGCGCAAGAACGTATTGATGATGAATTTGAAAAGCTCCAAGTTCTAGAAACTGGCTCTCCTGAATATGGCGTTACCCGTAACTATCTCGATATTATTACCGATCTTCCTTGGGGTCATAAAACAGAGGATAACTTTAATCTAAAACATGCCCGCCGCATCTTAGATCGTGACCATTTTGGGCTAGATGATGTGAAAGATCGCATTATCGAAACATTAGCGGTTGGCAAGCGTAAAGGCGAAATCAAAGGAACCATTATTCTCTTAGTCGGTCCGCCGGGAGTTGGTAAAACATCCATCGGACGCTCGGTAGCAGATAGCTTAGGACGCAAGTTCTATCGCTTTAGCTTAGGCGGAGCTCGTGATGAAGCAGAAATTAAAGGCCATCGCCGCACCTACATTGGGGCAATGCCGGGAAAACTGATTCAAGCACTTAAAGAGACAAAGGCTGATAACCCCGTCATTATGCTTGATGAGATCGATAAAATGGGACAATCATTCCAAGGTGACCCGGGATCGGCATTGTTAGAAGTATTAGATCCTGCACAAAATGGGGAGTTCTTAGATCATTATCTCGATGTTCGTTATGACCTCTCGAATGTGTTATTTATCTGTACTGCCAATACCCTAGACTCTATTCCACCGGCATTATTAGACCGGATGGATGTCATTCGTCTTTCAGGATATATCTTGGAAGAAAAGAGCAAAATTGCCCGTCAATATCTCTGGCCTCGTCAATTAGAGAAAGCAGGTTTTGATAAGAAAGAGCTCCGAATTACAGCGGGGGCGATTGAGAAAGTCATTGATGATTATGCCCGTGAAGCAGGCGTTCGACAGCTTGAAAAACAACTGGCTAAAATCGTCAGAAAGGCAGCGGTGAAGTTTGAAATAGAAGCACTTGAAACGCTGACTGTCGGGGTGAATGATATCGTTCCTTTCTTAGGAAATCCTTATTTTAACCGTGAGAAACCTGTCAAAAGTGTTGGCGTTATTACCGGGCTTGCATGGACCTCACTCGGCGGGGTAACCTTGCCAGTAGAGGCAGTCAAAATCCATGATCTACAACGTGGCATTAAGATCACAGGACAACTAGGAGAAGTGATGCAAGAATCTGCCAATATTGCTTATAGCTATATTATGGCGAATGCTGCGGAACTTGGATTACAAGAGAGCTTCTTTGAAAAAGCCTTTATCCATATCCATGCACCTGAAGGCGCAACTCCAAAAGATGGACCAAGTGCCGGCATAACCCTTGCCTCATGCTTAATGTCTTTAGCCCTTGGGAAAGCGGCAAAGAATATTGCCATGACGGGAGAGTTAACACTCATTGGGCAAGTATTACCGATTGGCGGCGTCAAAGAGAAACTGATTGCCGCAAAGCGTGTCGGAATTAAAGAGATTATCTTCCCGAAAGGTAATCAGAAAGATGCAAATGAGCTTCCTGATTATCTCCGTGAAGGATTAACGCTTCACTTCGTGGAAGACTTTAAAGAGGTCGCAAAACTTCTTTTCTAATAAAAAAAGATCTCGCTCATCCATTACTTCTAAATAGACAAAGAGATCCTCAAGGGATCTCTTTTTTATTTCTGTTAGATCATAAATTTTAGTGTCTACTGAATATTCAAAACTTCCTCACGATAAACCGCTAAAAGCAGAATCATTTCACAGACTCCTTCGAAATAACGATCACTTTACAAACAGATCATTACAGACCAACAATCAACAGACCCTAATCTTAAAATACATCTTAAACAGAAAGAAACGTCATCGTTGAAAACAGAATCAATGCCACTGACAATACCAGTTTTCTAACCTGTGCTTTATGAAGCTTTATGACCATCATTCCTCCTCAGGAATATCCTCTTATTATTCGCCTGTATAAAACAGACTTTATTGATGATGGCCTATTTCCGTCAAACAGGCAAGAGATCTCTTTTACTTCAACCCGCTCATTAAAGATGGGAAGTCAGATCTCTCAAGACTTCCCATTCGCTTCCCAAAATTCTTCAAAACTTCCTTAAGATCACCAGAAACAGAGTGATAAAACTAGATAAAGCGATCTTAGCGGTAAAGAGGCTCCGCAGTAACTGGTGCTAATTCACCAGATTTTTCAAGTTTTCGAATTTTGAAAGGTCCATAGAAGATCATACCGATGAGAACAATACCGATATATCCTGCTAATGGATAGAAGTATCCCATCAACTGTACAAATCCAACAAAGCTAACACCGTAGCCAATCGCTAACGTTATTAAGATATAGACTCTAGATTTAGCTGTCTCCATCTCTACATAACGAGAGATAAAGACATAAAACATGCTGACTGCTGTACTATAGATCATCGCCAGCGCCATCACCGTTAAGAGTGGGCTTAAAGTCGGCGCATAAGTATTCATGATTTGTAAAGATGGCATAGAAGCAAGCGTATCAATAGTCGGTGCAATGACTTTGATCTGAGCAAAAAGCGCAAAATGCCCCATCGACAACACACCACCAATAATCAGGCCCCCTAATGCGCCTCCCCATTTAGCAACTTTAGGATCACGCTCTTCTCCCCCGATCACAAGCGACATTCCAACGCCAGCCACCGTCATCATGGTGACATGATTCAATGCTGCAATCCACCAATTAGGAAGCGTTCCCGGCAAGGTATCTCCTACAGCAACGACATAATCATTGACCTCAGCATAACTCTCTGTCTGATTCACAAAGGAGTGATAAACCATCATCGATAATAAACCAATTAAAACGGGAGTGATCATTCCGATGACTAAGATAATTTTACGAAGACGTAACATTAAGGTAAGTGTGACAAGGATCGTCATGATTAATCCTCCTTGCCACAGCGGCATATCGTATTGCTGCTTAAAGAGTGCGGCACTACCGGAAAGCATAATAATCCCCGTCCCTAACATCATAAAAATAATTAGATAATCGATAAACTTTCCCACAATTTTACCGCCCACTAAATAGGTGGCTTCTTTATAATTTTTAGATTTTAATCGCTGTCCTAATCCTGTTACAAAATAACCGACAATGCCGTAAAGTACGGTTGCCATCAATACGCCAATAGTGCCATCCATACCAAATGATGTATAGTAAAAAAATGGTTCCATTCCTGAAGCATTCCCGGCACCGACAACCACGCTGGCATAGGCAAATGCAACAATCAAAACTTCCATAACCTTCTTCATATATCCCTCCTGAGTGATAAAATCTCTCAGATATTTTTTAAGCTTTTTTTATTATTTTTCTAACAAACAACCAATTGTTTTTAAATGATATTTTTCATCTTCACCTCAAAATCCAAACCGACGATTCTGAAGGTATTATTCATAAACTAAGAAATATCCGAGGTCATTTCGAGTCTCTCTTTTTTGAGCAATAAGTGTCAAAAGATATGAATTCAAGAGCTTATGAATTATTTTCCTAACTCCCCAATCACTAGTGATATCAATCCTTTCCAAGATTATTCCTTAAAGGAATGAAGCTGTGCATTTAGTTCGTTTGTCTCATCGCATAGGGAGCATGTAGGATCAAATTATCCCCTTCTCAACAACCTCTATGTGAGGCACTGTTGTCGCAAGGATTGAATAACTTTACGGAAAAGAAAATCAACAGTGAGCGAATATACTTCCTATGAATCACTGCCCTTTTCCCAATTAATTTAACGAGGATAATTGAGATGAGCATTTCCGCATTACAAAAATTAGGGATCTCCAATGAGACGCTTAATGCAGGTCAACATGAGATTCATAGCCCAATTGATGGCGCTGTTATCGCAAAATTAAACTTCGTTGGTACAACTGAAACCAATGCCATTGTCGATAAAGCTCATCAAGCATTTTTAGACTGGAGAACCGTTCCGGCACCTATTCGCGGCGAACTTGTTCGTGTTTTAGGCGAACTGCTTCGGGAGCATAAAGCAGATCTTGCAACGGTGATCACCCTAGAAGCTGGAAAAATCCAATCTGAAGCCCTAGGTGAAGTACAAGAGATGATTGATATCTGTGACTTTGCCGTAGGCCTTTCTCGTCAACTTTATGGATTGACGATCGCCTCAGAGCGCCCAGGTCATCATATGCGTGAAACCTGGCATCCCCTTGGCGTTGTGGGAGTGATTACCGCATTTAACTTCCCGATGGCTGTTTGGTCGTGGAATACCGCATTAGCGTTAATCTGTGGGAATAGTGTTGTTTGGAAACCTTCGGAAAAAACGCCCTTAACTGCCCTTGCTTGCCAGGCAGTTTTTGAAAAAGCCTTAATCCGCTTTGCCGAAAATAATCCAGACACTGCGCCCGAAAATCTTTCTCAAGTAGTCATCGGTGAACGTGATGCCGGCAATGCATTAGTTGAAAATAACAAAGTCCCTTTAATTAGTGCGACAGGCAGTACTCGTATGGGCCGTGAAGTCGGTCCGAAGGTCGCGGCACGTTTTGGTCGTTCCATCCTAGAACTCGGTGGTAATAATGCCATGATACTCACAGAGTCCGCAGATCTTGAGCTTGCTGTACGCGCGATTCTCTTTAGTGCCGTGGGAACAGCGGGTCAAAGATGTACCACCCTTCGCCGTTTAATCATCCATAAATCGGTAAAAGATCAAGTTCTTGATCGTCTTAAGGCTTCTTATGGTACGGTTCCGGTGGGATCGCCTCTAGATACCAATAACCTTGTAGGTCCCTTAATTGATCAAGACTCCTTTGATGCGATGCAAGCGTCTCTCGCTGCGGCAAAAGCTAGCGGAGGAGTTGTGACAGGTGGTGAGCGCGTTCTAGCTGAAGAGATGCCGGAGGCATATTATGTTAAGCCTGCTATTGTGGAGATGCCTCTACAAAATGAAGTTGTGGAGCATGAAACTTTCGCCCCTATCCTCTATGTTATGGAGTATGAAGATTTTGCAGATGCCATGGCGATGAATAATGATGTGCCGCAGGGTCTCTCGTCTTGTATCTTCACCAATGATGTACGTGAAGCAGAGTTCTTCCAGAGCGCAGCAGGAAGTGATTGTGGGATTGCGAACGTCAATATTGGTACCAGTGGTGCTGAAATTGGTGGTGCATTTGGAGGCGAGAAAGAGACTGGCGGTGGCCGTGAGTCAGGTTCAGATGCTTGGAAAGGCTATATGCGCCGTCAAACAAACACCATTAACTACTCGCGTGAATTACCTCTTGCGCAAGGCGTAAAGTTCGACTAAAAAAGAAGCTTAGAGAGATTGCTCATCATCGCAATCTCTTTTTACGCAGCAAAAACAGTTTTAACAAATCATATCCGTTTTTTGCTAAAAAAGATCCACCATCATCCAATAGTACGATAGTGATTCTCAACAAGAGCTCTCTATCAGTAAACAACATAAACATAATTAAAAAGTCCTCCTGAATCTTAAAAAAACTCACAATAACAGAGATTACAGAGAGGTAAAAAATAGATGGACGGCGAGTAACCGCTCAAAAGAGGAGGGAGAGATATGAAAATCTCTATCGATCAACTACAAAATCTTATTGCCACAATATTAGATAATAGAGGCTTTAGTCAGCCCCACCGTGATGCTGTTGTTAAAAATTTAATGACCGCTCAAATCTCAGATTGCCAATCTCATGGGGTTTGGCGCATATTAGAACTGATCAAAAATCTTGATAAAGGCATGCTTCATCCCACCGCCATTCCGACAGTCACAGAAGATCGTGGAGCGATAATTCGTCTAGATTGCCACATGTCCTCTGCGCAATATGGCCATGAGATCGGGATCCCACTATTAATTGAAAAAGCAAAATCATTGGGGATTGCCCTTCTTGCCATAAATCACGCCATTCATTTTTCTGCCCTTTGGGTCGAATTAGAAGCGCTCGTCAAAGAAGGTTTAGTGGGATTAGCCATGACCACGAGCCACTCATGGGTAGCGCCTTGTGGAGGCAGCGCACCACTTTTAGGCACCAACCCATTGGCATTTGCTTGGCCAAGAACCGATCAAGCACGACCTTATATTTTTGACTTTGCCACCAGCGCAACAGCTCGCGGCGAAATTCAGCTTCATGCTCGAGAAAATAAACTCCTTGCGGACAATCTCGCCATTGATGCTAATGGTAATCCTACTAATGATCCCTTAGAAGCACTCAATGGTGCCATGCTTACTTTTGGAGGTTATAAAGGAACGGCCATCTCTACCATGATAGAGCTTCTTGCCGGCCCACTTATTGACGATCTCACGAGTCAAGAATCACAACGGGCAGCAAAAGAGGGCGCATCCCTGCCTTTTGGTGGAGAACTGATTATCGCTATTGATCCCCAAATGATCTTAGGAGAGGCTTTTGAAAGCGCCCAATTACGTGCCGAAAACTACCTTAATCAATTTAGCGAAATGGGGGTCAGACTTCCTTCAGAGCGAAGGTTTAAAGCCAGAGATGAGAACTTAAAAACGGGAGAGTTAATCCTTCCCGCCTCACTCGTTGAAGATCTTATCGCACTGAGAGATCAATAAACTTTAAACCTGTCATTACTCTCGATAACTCAAGATTTAAAAGGAAGTCTATTATGTCAAATATCTCCCTCAAGTATGAAAACCTCTGGCACACATTAGTGGATGATAAAGTCCACTTCCCCCCAATTTCTCAAGATGATGTTGCCGATATTTGCATCGTGGGTGCGGGATTTACTGGATTATCAGCAGCGATCCATCTTGCCGAAAAAGGTAAGTCCGTCATTCTATTAGAAGCTCATCATGTGGCTTACGGCGGTAGTGGACGAAATGTTGGACTGGTAAATGCCGGCACTTGGAACAAACCAGATTTTATGGTCGATATTTTAGGTAAAGAGATGGGAGAAAGTCTGATTTCGGCACTTGGGAATGCTCCTAAGCTTGTTTTTTCACTGATTGAAAAGTACCAAATGGATGCGCAACAGATGCCGGTGGGAACTCTGCATATGGCACATAGTGAAAAAGGCGTTCCTGAACTAGAAGATCGATATGAACAGCTCACTAGACGCGGCGTGAATGTAGAGCTTCTTCGAGGTGCTAGAATAGAGGAGTATTCGGGCAGTAAAAAGATCCCCGCAGCCCTTCTTGATCATCGTGCTGGAACCGTTAATCCTTATGCTTATGCCACAGGAATGGCGAAAGCGGCAGCGAAGCTTGGGGTAAAAATTTATGAAAATAGTCCTGTTACTTCGGTCAATTGCGTCAAAAAAGGCGAATGGGAAGTCTCAACATCAAATTATAAAGTCAAAGCGGAAAAAGTCATTATTGCCACCAATGCTTATGCGGAAGGAGATTTAGAAGCTTACCGACAATCCGTTTATAGCGGAGGCTACTATCAGGTGGCATCTAAACCCCTCACAGGAGAGGCGGGAAAAACAGTTCTCCCGCACAAACAAGGCTCTTGGGATACTCGTATGGTCTTAAGTAGTATCCGTCTTGATAAGGAGGGCCGCTTAGTTTTAGGTAGTATGGGCTTTGCGCATAACAAACCTGCGTGTTACCTCAAAGCTTGGGCCGATCGAATTCAGCAACATTACTTTCCACAACTAGGTAAGAAGATGGAGTGGGAATATGCTTGGTGCGGACGCATTGGTTTTACCGATAATCATACGCCAAAAATATTTGAACCCGCAGAAGGATTAATTGCAGCCATTGGCTATAACGGTCGGGGGATCACTACGGGAACAATGATCGGCAAACTCTTTGCGGATTATTTTACAGCCGAAGAAAAACCGGAGATCCCCATCCCCTTCTTCTCGGCGATTGATGACTCAAAATGTAACTATCGCCAGATAAAATCTCTTTATATGGAAACAGGGTTTACTCTCTACCACTTAGGGCAATGTTTAAAAGTGATTCGTTAAAGAACTCTCTGATCTGAAAAATAGATCCCTCAACACAACGATCTCTTCTGCGATCAAAAAAAGCATGGGTTATCCATGCTTTTTATCTTTTCTTTCTAGCTTTTTGATCATCTCTTTCTCTAACTCTGCTTTGCGATCTCTACTTTTCGATCTCTTCACAAAGTAACTATTGAATTTATCGCCCGCTTTAGTGACACTGCGCCGGCAATCTTCAACAGAAGAATCAGAACATCCTATGGATAGATATCAGGATCATTACTGAATAATCCCACAAGCCATTCTAGCACCACCGCCGCCGAGTGGCGCTGGTGTATCCGAGTGATTATCACCCCCGACATGAATCATCAAGGCTCGATCCTTAATCTCAGCGAGCTGCTTAATCTTAGGAGCTAATACCGGTTGGGTCGCATTCCCTTCATGATCGACATACAATGCCGGCAAATCACCTAAATGCCCCTCATCGCTCCATGGCGTGCCATGACGCTCTGTATTATGGGGATCAAAGTGTCCTCCCGCTTTCATCGCGGCCCCCTTATCTGTCATGCCGCAATCTGGATTTTCATGCACATGAAATCCGTGAACGCCTGGTGCTAATCCGGTGAGTTTAGGCGTAAAAACTAATCCATAAGGACTCTCTATTATCTCTACAACCCCTAAAGATTCTCCAACGCCTTCTGCGTTCACGGCGTTAATCTCTATCTCTGCGGCATTTGTTAACGCGAGAGTACTTGCAAATAGTAGACCGATACTTAATTTTTTCATCATCCGAAATTCTCCTTATACCATTATAATGTGACTGACCTAAAACATCTCGTTCATCATTCATCTCGATATTGAAGCCACCTCAACATTGAGCAACGCCAAAACACCCATTGACAAAACAATGAGTTACACTTTATTAAAAAGCATTACCGCTCTTTTGACAACCCCTCCATTAATAACATGTTTCGTTTGTCACGGATATCTAGAAATAAAATAGCAAAGATCTCACTTTAAGTATCATGCTCCATTTTAACGCCCTTTAAAGACCATTCTATCCGGCATCTCATGATCTTCATTACTCTAAACTCCTCTCTATTCTCATTATCATTTCTCCTAAAAAAATACCGAAGAGACTCTAAAATCTCTTCGGCAAAATAACAACTTTAAAAATAAGATCCCCCTATCAATTAGTAAGGAGCCTAATCGATGGAGGCCAATCTATGATTACAATAGATGAACCACCTCCTTATTAATCACAACAAGCTAAATATCAATGGGTAATAGCGCTCGAAATGAGTGTTCAGAATGCTTAAATACACTTTGACAATCTGTCGACTATTTTCCAAGTAATATGAAAACGACGACTTGCGCGACAACTTAATAAATATCTCTTCCATCTTTTTGCGTCATTTGCGTTAAGGTTTTCTGCGGCGTAATAGCTTCAGAATCTAATAAGCAATGGATAATGACGGGACTTTTCGTCACGAGTGCTTGAGCCCAAGCGGCAAAAAATTCCTCCGTCGTTTCAACGGTAAATCCCCGCCCCCCAAAGGCTTCTGCATAAGCGGAAAAATCGGGATTTTGTAACATCGTACCGATCACTCGCTTAGGATAATGCATCTCTTGATGCATTCGAATCGTCCCAAACATCGCGTTATCTAACACAATGACAATAATCGGAACGTTATATTGCACCGCGGTTGCAAACTCCTCCCCCGACATCATAAAATCACCATCGCCGGCAAAACAGACGACGACACGCTCAGGATGTAACTGTTTTGCGGCAATTGCGGCGGGTAAACCATATCCCATTGTTCCTGATGTGGGAGCCACTTGAGTACCAAAGCCTCTAAAGTGATAGAAACGATGAACCCAGGTGGAAAAATTACCGGCACCATTTGTTATAATCGTATCTGCTGGCAATTGTTGATTAAGAAAAGCCATCACTTCCCCCATTTGTAAAGCACCGGGAATGGTGATGTGATGAGTATCTCGCCACTCCAAGTAAGCCGCACGGTCCTGCTGGACTTGATAGGGCCAATTATTATTTAATTTCAAGATAGAGAGCGCTTTTGTAAATTCTTCCGGATTGGCATTAATTGCTAAATCGGGCTGATAGACACGGTTTAGCTCATTGATATCGGCATGAATATGGATCAGCGTCTGCTGAGGAACGGGAATATTGAGTAGTTCATAACTTTGAGAAGGATTTTCAGAAAAACGTCCTCCCAATAAAATGACAAGATCTGCAGTTTCGATACGTTCTCGTAGATAAGGGTTAATGCCTAATCCCACATCGCCAATAAAAGCTTCATGCTCTGTGGAGAAAAGCATTTGCCGGCGAAGCTGTACCGCCACAGGTAACATATTTTTCGCAGCAAAATGCTCGATCCGCGCAACACTTTCGGCGCTCCATTGACTGCCCCCAAGAATCATTATCGGGCTACTGGCACTACTTAAGAGGTGCTCAAACTGAGCAATATCATTGACCGAGGGCGAGATCGCAACCGGCGTAATACGATTACTATCCCTCACGGTTACTTTTTCCACTAACATATCTTCCGGCAATGCAATCACAACGGGCCCAGGTCTACCGGAAGTTGCCATATGAAATGCTCGACCAATGATTTCGGGAATACGAGCCGCATCATCAATCTCTGTCACCCACTTCACGTGATCACTCAATAACGCACGATAATTCATCTCTTGAAAAGCTTCTCGCTCTCGCATCTTCGTATCAATCTGCCCCACAAAGACAATCATCGGCGTCGAATCTTGCATCGCAATATGAATCCCACTCATCGCATTGACAAACCCCGGCGCTCTTGTCACAAAGCAGATCCCTGGTTTATTGGTAAGCTTGCCGTAAGCTTCTGCCATCATTGATGCACCACCTTCATGCCGGCAAGTGACCAGTTCAATATTGGACTCATATAACGCATCTAAAACAGCCAGATAACTCTCTCCTGGCACGCAATAACCCCGATCAACCCCTTGGATCACTAGTTGATCGACTAAAACTTCCCCACCTGTTCGCTCAATATTCTCTTCTCTCATCTGTGCTCCATGATCTCCTACCAACCTCAAGATTCATAAGGTCTAATCGGTATTTTGCGCCTGATATTGCTAACATCACTGCTCTCTTATCTGGCATCTTGTTGATGAGACACTCAGTCGTCACGCTTCTCTCAAAAAGATGCTATTCATTCAATGTCAGTATGTATCGGGTATCTCGGAAAGAAAAACGAAATTAATTGATGAGTTAATGAGTTTTTTTCTCAGGTGAATACGCTTTAAAAGATTAAAAATCCTCTTACTTTACAACACACTCTTTACCTAAGTAGGTGAGAATCCAATCTCGTACCATCTTGACTTTAGGCTCTCCTGAATGACTCTTAAGATAAGTCATGTAGTAAGAGCCCAGCCCATTTAAACGATGACTAGAAGCATGCACTAAAGAACCGCTCTCAAGCTCGTGCTCGACGAGAACTTTAGGAACTAATGCTAAACCACATCCCGTTTTAGCAGCACTAATACAAGACGACCAACGCTCAAAGAGTAACGAGCGGTAACCATCAGGATAGATCTGATTAAAGCGCTCAAAAAACTGATCCCAAGTATTAAGGCGCGAGCGGCACTCAATCAAACGCGTGGTAAAATAGATATCAATCTCATCTTTGCCGGCATTTCTCGCCAAAATATCAGGGTGGCAAACCGGGATCATCTCTTCATCAAAGAGCTCTACCGCTTCCATATCATGCCAACCGCCATAACCATAGACAAAGGCAACATCCGCATCGACTTCAGAGGGATCATACGGCATAATCTGTTCATAAAAAGAGAGCTGAATATCGCCATAATGTGCCGTGAATCCCTTAAGCGCCTGCACTAACCATGCAGAACAGAGCGATGGATGTGAAGCGATTTTAATCACCTCTTCAAATGCACCATAAGAGAGCATCTCTTTCGAGGTCTCTTCGATCTTTCTTAAAATCAAATTCACATGTGATAGATAAGTACTCCCTGCCGGCGATAACTCGAGCTTTTGCCGATGGCGAACAAAAAGTTGCACTTGTAAACTACTCTCTAATAACGCAACTTGTTTACTGATCGCACTTTGAGTTAAGTTCAACTCTTCTGCGGCTAAGGTAAAGCTTAAGTGCTTTGCTGAAACCTGAAAACAACGCATCGTATGCGTCGTTGGTAAATACAAACGACTCATGATTTCTTCCTCTAGTGATGATTGAGTGATTCTTTTTTTATTATGATGACAGCCACTCATTCGCTGCCTGATAGCATTGTCCTAAATTTCCGATAAAGTGCGCTATAAAACAGTACCGTCTCCTAAATCATCTCTTAAAAGTAAAGCTAAAGTACGGAACTCCACACGCCCCTAAAATAATACTGATGATCCCCCCTATAAAGAGAAAGCGATCATTACTCTATGCGTCTTCTTAGCTTTGACGTTTTAAAAAACGTTTAGGTAGTTTTAGGAAAGTTTCTTATTGAATCTTTCTTTTAAATTTTTTACCACGATTTATCGATGACTTCACATTTCGTCAATCAATAAACCTCGCTATTAGTTATATATAAACTAAAGCTTCTTGGGCAGAATTTTTTTCTGCCTCGATAAAAATATCGTCTCTAGATAAAAATAGCACCTAAACACCCGTTATCCAACATGTTGTATTTTTCATACAGTAAATATTGGAGATAGAAAAATCAGCCTAGATTCTGCTATTCATCTTAAATTTTCAAAATAAAGGGGAATCCAAAGCGCTAATTATTAAAA
>JASLEF010000229.1 GCA_030151245.1 Ignatzschineria sp.
TGGTGAAAAAGCTCCTTCGCCGTACGGCATCTAAAAACACCGCAGTCAGTTGCCATTGGATTCGCTCACGTCGCCGTAGTGACCTAATGTGGGTCGTAGGGAATCGGCAGAAATTTAATGATGAGGGGCATGTGCCGGTGAATAGGACTGCACGAAAATTTGTTGTGAAGGATGAGGAGGATGATTGGCGCTATTTACCATTCATTAAAGGATTAGTCGCGATCTCTACCTTATTTCATGACTGGGGGAAATGTTCTGATCTATTTCAGGCGAAATTAACGGCCAAAAATCATCAATTTAAAGGAGATCCTCTGCGACATGAGTGGATTTCATGCTTGCTTTTACAATCTTTAATAATTTCATCAGAAGATACTGAGTCAGATGAAGGGTGGTTAAAATTATTAGCTGAGAATCAGTGGAATGAAAAGCGGTTGTTAAAAGAGATGGAATCCTTATTGAAGTCGAATCAATTTATCCGACTAAAGAAACTACCTCCATTAGCACAAATGATTATTTGGATTATTTTGACGCATCACAGAATGCCAGACCTTAAATATAAGTATGAAACAGAAGGGGTTGATGGTTTTGGTGAATATTCAGATGAAGCGCTACTTTCGCTATCAGAATTGTTTGAAACGATTCAAGTTAACTGGGGTTATGAAAATAACTTTAATGATGATTTTAAAAAGCGGCTTCCTCAATGCTTCAAGTTTTCTCATGGATTGCTAAAGGATTCGCATGAGTGGATTCAAGGATTAAAGCGTTGGTCTAAAAGGTTGTTGGCTTGTAAGGGGAAGATTCAAGAAGTTTTTGATAATGGTTGTTGGCGACCGATTATTCAATATGCTCGATTGTCATTAATGTTAGGAGATCATTATTTCTCTTCATTGCCTAAAAATAATCAAAAAGGAAAAGAGTGGCGGAAAACGGTTGAACTGATGGCTAATACAGATAGAAATAGCGGTCAAGTGAAGCAATATTTAGATGAGCATCTGTTTGGCGTCTATCAACATGGGTTACAAGCTTCTCAATTTCTTAAAAATTTAACCTTTGAAATGCCGTTAGCCCACGATTTAAAGAAAATTAAACGAAAAAGCCCCCCACAGTTTATATGGCAAGATCAGGCTGTTAATGCGATTAAAAAGCTCAAGAAACAAGAGGGTTTTAATACAAATCAAGGTTGGTTTATTGTCAATATGGCCAGTACAGGGACTGGAAAAACTATTGCCAATGCTAAAATCATGCAGTCGTTATCTGATGGTGAGGATTCTTTACGTTATATTTTGGCGTTGGGATTAAGGACATTAACTTTGCAGACAGGGGATTCTTATCGGGAAAATCTTGGCATGGAGAAAGAAGATGTTGCGGTTTTAATTGGTTCAAAAGCAGTGCAAGAGCTGCATGAAGACGCTAAAAGCAAAAACAACGAATTCTCAAAATTATCCAATGAGGAAATTGGCTCAGAATCATTAGAAGCGCTATTAGATGATGAAGTGGATTTTTCTACAGGTCAATTTTATCCTGAGTTTATGGACGTGCTATTCCCTAAAAATGCTGGAGGGCAAGCGGAGAAAAACAAAGCTTTTTTATATCAGCCGGTTTTAGTATGTACCATTGATCATATGATGGGCGCAACGGAAACAACACGAGGGGGGAAATATTTATTACCTTATTTGCGATTATTATCTTCGGATTTGGTGATTGATGAAGTGGATGATTTTGATGTAAAGGATTTAATCCCTTTAGCAAGATTGGTGCATTTAGCGGGTATGCTTGGGCGAAAAGTGATGATTTCATCGGCAACCATTCCTCCTAGTTTAGCCTCTGGGTTATTTAATGCCTATCAGAAAGGATTTCAGATTTTTGCGAATTTTAGAGCGATTCAAAAGCCTGCGATTAATGCGATGTGGGTCGATGAGTTTAAATCTAAAATTGATCTATTTTATTCTGTTAATCAAGCGTTTCAATTGGGCCTCTATCAAGAAGCGCATCAGAAATATATCGCCCTTCGCTGTCAGAAATTATCAGAGCAAATTATTAAACAACAAGCAAAAATTATTCCTTGTGAAAATTTATTGGCAGAGAAAGAGGTTCATCGAGATGAGACGATCCAAAGTCAATATTTTGAGCTGATTCGGGAGTCAATCGAAGATCTGCATCAACACCACCATACCGTTGATCCCACATCAGGAAAGAGGGTCTCATTCGGCGTTGTGCGAGTGGCAAATATTTCTCCCTGTGTGGCATTAGCCCGTTATTTACTCAATGCGGATTGGAGTGAAAATTGTGAGCCTCGGGTCATGGCTTATCATTCTCACCAAGTTTTACTGTTAAGAAGTGTGCAGGAGCAACATTTAGATTCCGTTTTATCTCGTAAAGAAAAAAATGGGGAGATACCAGAAGCTTTTAATCATCCTATTATTCGTGGACATATTAATCATTCTACGCAGGATGATTTAATTTTTATTTTAGTGGCAACGCCTGTTGAAGAAGTTGGCCGAGATCATGATTTTGATTGGGCAGTCATTGAGCCATCTTCCTATCGTTCCATAATTCAACTATCAGGACGCGTACTTCGACATCGTAAGTTAGCGCAGAACATTGCAGAACCTAATATCGCCTTAATGCAATTTAATTTAAAAGGTCTATATCGTAAAGAGGTCGCTTTTAATCGACCTGGATTTGAATCGACAGGGAAGCATTTTAAGCTTGCCACTAAAAATTTGTCAGATTTGATTAAAGAGAGCGATCAGCCCATTAATATTAATGCAATTCCAAGAATTCAAGAGAGTAAGAGCTTAGACAGTAATCGTTATTTAGCGGATTTAGAACATGTGCGTATTCAATACTATTTGATGAATGGTCAACAAAAGGGGGCAAGCTATTTGCAGGGATGGTTGGATGAATCTTGGTTTTTAACAGGATTACCTCAGCGTTTTCATCGCTTTAGAACAAGTACGCCGGATATTCAGTTGTATGCAGTTTACAAGAATGACGGTGTTAGTTTTTGTGAGAGGAATGAAGATGGCGATTGGATTGTTCGTAATGAATTTTATGATATTCAATCAATAGAGCTCACTCATGAGGAGATGAGTCGATTATGGTTTAGAAGGGATTATTACGCCGCATTAAAAGATCTTGTTCAAAATAAGTTAGAAATGGAATTAAAGGAAGAGCACCTAATTGAGAGGGCTTCTAAGCGTTATGGAGAAATCCTGATTCCAGAAACAAAAGGACAAAAGAGTTATCAATATTCTGATCAGTTGGGGCTGTTTGAAAAATGATTGATTTAATTCGATTTAATTTGATTTAATTCAAATATTACAACCATCAACCATAAACAGGTTGATTTTTATAGTATTTATAATACATTGATATAACTATCAATTAGATAGCTTAGAAATGTTTCTGGTTAATTTTTACTGCCATATAGGCAGCTTAAAGAAGTATTTGATCAACAATAACCTGAATAGGAATGGACAATGATCGATGTAATAAATAATTTTATCAATGGACGTAAAGAGCTTTGGCTTGAACCAAGACTTAAAAAAGCTACTGAAGAAGAGCAAATTCAGTTAAAACAAGAAGCTTCTGAAAGGTTTAGTTTGAAAAGTTGGTTGCCTGATGCAGCAAGACGAGCGGGGCAATTATCGATTACAACACACCCCAGTAAGTTTACCCATACAGGGGCGCGTACAACGCCGATTAATGCTCAAGCTCAATATCAAAAAGATGGTTATCTGCGAAGTGGTAATGTGGAACTTGATGAGGCGGATGCAACGGGTAATGCGGCTGCAATGGATGTCCACTCTTTTTTATTATTATCAGTCTCCCAAACGCAAACTCTTTTATCAGCCTTTGAAGAATCTAATCAAGAGTTGGAAAAAATCTTAATAGATCACGGTTTGAATTTTGATGAGTTGCGATCTGGCTTTTTGAAGATGAAGCTAGGTGATGGGGTATTAAAAACCGATAAACTTTTAAAGCAAGTCTACTTTCCTATTATGGATGGTCATTACCATCTACTCTCTTTATTAACGGCATCGAGTATGATTTGGGAATTTAAAAGACGCGTTGATAATATGAGGTTTTCAGAGGAAACCAAAGAGGCTCGGAGTGCTCGCAGGAGCCAAAAGGCACATGAGGGATATAGTGAGTTATATAATTTAACTGTTGTGGGATATGGGGGGACAAAGCCTCAAGTCGTGAGTGTTTTAAATAATAAGAATAGAGGACGATCTTATCTGCTTTCGTGTGTTCCCCCTCTATTTGAAAAGCGAACCGTTCGCTTACCCACTCGCAATTTTTTCACACAAACATTGTATTTGAAAGCTGAAAAAGATCGATTCCTTACTTTGCATCGCTGGGTAAAGCAAGATCGTAATAATAAAGAGGTGCGCGATACCATTACAGCTATTCTTCGCGGCATCATTGATCAGATTTTATATAGAGCTTATCAAGTACGTCAAATGAATGGGCAGGGTTGGTCTAAGGAAGAGCATTATCAGGAGTTACCTTTAAATCAGCGTATTTGGCTAGATGAAGCTTATGAAATTGAACGCTTAGCGGATTCCTCATGGAGAGATGATATAGCTAAATCGATGGCTCGAATAATGATTGAAGTGTATGAAGATATTAATCAAATCACATTATTGGGAGATCCTGAATTAAGGCATGTTATTGATCTGATTATGGAAATTATTGAGCAAGATAAGGAGTTTTTCTAATGAAACGTGATTTTTTATTAATTCCCCATCTTAAAATCCATAACGCTAATGCGATGAGCAGCCCTTTTACGATAGGCTTTCCGGCGATGACTGCTTGGTTAGGATCTGTCCATGCATTAGAGCGCAAATTGCAACAAAAAGGATTTGCTAACATTCAGCTGACTAAATTAAGTGTCAGTTGCCATCAGTTTGATTTACAGACCTATAAAGGTAAGGGCGATTATGTTCATTCTATTGTAGGAACGGCTAATCCTTTAGATAAAGATGGTAAGCGTCCAGCTTTTATAGAAGAAGCTCGTTGCCATCTGAATGTATCTTTGTTAATTGAGTTGGAAGGATATTCTAGAAAAATTAAAGAGGCTCTATTAAGCGAAGTGAAGCATTTAATAATGCAGATGAAGGTTGCCAGTGGAGATATACAAGCGGTGTGGGATTGTGAGTTATTGTCGATCAATGAAGATGACGATAATGCCGATCAAGCTTTGAAGAAAATATTACATAAGTTGATGTTGGGGAATGTTTTAATCGAGCGTAAAGATTTAATGCTAGAGAGTATGAATGAAGGATTCGATGGTATCGATGCTTTACTCGATCATTTAAAAGTGAATCATCGAGCCACAGATAAAGTGACTCATGAAGATAAAGTGATCTGGGAAACAAAGCGCAAGACATCTGGGTGGATTGTGCCTGTAGCCGTTGGATTCCAGGGGGTTTCACCCTTGAGTGAAGAAAAAGTTCTCAACCAACGAGATGATGAAACACCACATCGATTTGCTGAAAGTGTCGTGACCTTAGGGGAATTTATTATGCCTTACCGAGCAAAATCTATTGACGATATTTTATGGGAATACCATGTTGATTTAGAGAATGATCTCTATCTGTGTCGTAATCAGCATTAAATAAGTGTTTTTTAAGTTCATTATTATTGATTAAGGAATATTATTATGTCTAAGAGTAAAAAAATTGAAGTCGCTAGTGTTTTATCATTCGAGAAAAAGTTAGTCCCTTCCGATGCCTTTTTTTACGGAACACAATGGGACAAGCGAGAGATTTCTGAGCCATTAACGTTGATTGAAAAGTCAGTGAGAGGAACTATTTCCAATCGCTTAAAACCAGCTACAGCAAAAGATCCATTAAAGTTAAATGCTGAGGTTGAAAAAGCTAACTTACAACGAGTCGATGCTTGTGCTTTGAGTGAGCATCACGATACGTTAAAAGTTTCATTTACGTTAAAAGTGCTCAGTAATTTAGAAAGACCATCAGCCTGTAATGATAAGGACTTTTTAGAAAGTTATCGCGCGGCGGTGGCTGATTATAGTGAGCAGTTTGGTTTTGAAGAACTTGCCAAACGATATGCTTGTAACATCGCGAATGCACGATTTTTATGGCGAAATCGTGTGGGGGCTGAAAAAATTGAGGTGAAAGTTACGCTCAATGATCAAGAGCCCTTGATATTTGATGGGCATAGTTATTCATTAAATAGTTTTGATAAAATAGATGCCAATTTGGAAAAACTAGCTTCAGCTATTGCTAAGTCATTGAAAGAGGAAGATGCTTATTTGCTCATTAAAGTCGAAGCTTATGCGCTAGTCGGTAAGGCACAAGAAGTGTACCCTAGTGAAGAACTCGTTTTAGATAAAAATGATAGTAAAGATAAGAAGAGCAAAATCTTATATGCTGTTAATGATGTTGCGGCAATGCATTCACAAAAAGTGGGGAATGCATTACGTACTATTGATACTTGGTATCCTGAATTTGCCGAGCATCAAATGCCGATTGCGATAGAACCTTATGGTGCAGTGACGAACTTAGGACGCGCTTTTCGTACTCCAAAAGATAAAAATGATTTTTTTACGCTATTTGATAAATATGCTACAGGGGAAGGCTTGGAAAATGATGAGCAAAAGCATTATGTGATTGCTGTTCTTATTCGTGGTGGCGTTTTTGGTAAAAGCGCTAAGGAGTAAGGAGTTGATATGCAATTTTATCAAGAAATCACGCTTATAGAACAAGCGGAAATATCTCCTTACTTTATCTGGTCAAGAGTGTATGGGCAGATTCATATTGGTTTGGTAGATAATAAGAATCCGGAAGGAAATATTCCTTTTGGTGTCTCTTTTCCTCAATATTATTACGATGAGCAGAATCAAAAAGGTCATATCGGTAAAAAACTCCGTGTTTTTGCGACGACGGAAGCGGATCTCAAAAGATTAGATTTGCCTACATGGTTATCACGTTTAAGTGATTACGTACATATCACTTCCATTCGAGCAGTTCCCGATAAGGTTGATGGCTACTCTATTTATCAGCGTAAACGAGTTAAAGGGGCAAGTCGAATCGAAAAAGAGATGCAGGAAAAAGCACAAATTTGGTCTGAAAAGTCAGGAAAAGCATTAGCTGCATGTTTGGCTGAGCTTGAAAAGACAAAGCCTGAGGCACTGTGTTATTTACCTTTTCTTTGGTTAGATAGTCAGGAAACAAAAAAACGACGTCCAGAAGCTAGTAATCGATTTCAATTATTTATTAAAAGAGATCAATCAGATGCTCCCCAAAAGGGATTGTTTGATAGTTATGGACTAAGTACAAAAGAAAGTATCAGTACCGTTCCTGATTTTAAATAGACGGGTTTTACCCAATGTTTTTTGTTCTTTAAAAAATTGGATATAAATCAACAGGTTACTTTTCTAGGGGAAATCATTGGTTTTTTTAGATATTTCTTCTGAAACCAATGGTTTTTCTATCTTTTACGTGTAAAATTAACTGTTCACCGCCGGACAGGCGGCTTAGAAATTGCATGAGCGCTATAAGCAACAACAACACCAGTTCACCGCCGGACAGGCGGCTTAGAAAAGTAGCTTCTTGCGATCTTTTGAGTTTTATTTGTTCACCGCCGGACAGGCGGCTTAGAAATTCAAGGTGTTTCGATCCTTTCGCTCCGCCAAGTTCACCGCCGGACAGGCGGCTTA
>JASLEF010000150.1 GCA_030151245.1 Ignatzschineria sp.
TGATCTTGTGAAGAATACGAATGCGTATAAAAATAGTAAAATTATCTATTTAGATCCCAATATTTGGTATCTCTCAGGCGGCGGTATTAAATCAACAACACAAATGGTTGAAGATATCCAAAACGCGATTAATAAATAATACTTTTTAGTTTTATTTTTAGAAGCACAACCCTTTTAGGGTTGTGCTTTTTTTGTGCTTTTTATCATTAGGTTATTCTCTTCGTGAGGGGAGATCCCCTAATAGTAGCTGTCCATGATTCTCTTTTTCTTTTTTTTCAATGGGTTAGTTTTGTTTTTTGTTGACAAATTATAACTGTGTTTCTGTTAATCTCGCATCGAATGTTATTTATATTATCGACTAGATTAGTCATTCAAATTAATGTTTTTAAACATGAAAAATGAATGATCTCAATAGTATTTTATTGAGGGTAGTCCTTTTGAAATTATTGGAATATAAATATTGTTTTTTAATTTAACAGTTTGATTTTTATTAGAAAATAATGCTTAAAGCGATTTTAAGTAGATTTTAACGATTTTTTAACGTTATCTATTTTATTTTCTAATAACTGATCACTAGAGCGACATTATGAAGACTCCAGCAAAACTTCCTGCAATTCAATTTTTTATCTTGTGTTTCATCATGACAATATTGTCGGTGACCTCATTCTCTTTTGGGCAAATAGGGCTGAATACTGTTGAGGCAGTATTGTCCTATTCAGAGAATCGAGCATCAAGGATAGCGCAGGAAGAAACATTGCAGCGAAACCGTCACTTGATGGAAAAAGAGGGAATCACACCTTTTGCTGTAGGGGAGTTTGACCTTAATACTTCGACGATAGAAGCTTATCCCAAAGTGATTCCTGTAGGCATATCGAAATCACTTATTCGAATTGAGCTTAAAAATCGTGATGGGGGGTATTTTGCAGGAGATGTGATCATTACAGGACTAGACGATCTTTTCGGTGGAACGACGCGAAATACTCTAGTCCCTACCTATTTGGGAAATGGTATTTATGAGGTGAGAGTCAGCACTTTGACGGCGGGTGCTGATAAAAATATTGGTTTCACAGTAAATGGTGTTGTTGCTCAGGATAAAACGGAAATTACCTATCAGGCAGGTGCTCCGGACCTAAGAACATCAAGTTTTACTACAGATAAATATCAAATGAAGGCAGATGGTGAGGATTCTGCCACGATAAGATTAACCCTCATGGATGGGCACCTTAATCGTTTAAAATATGATGCGGGGGAAGTAGCATTAGCTTTTGATAGTAATGGTGGAAAAGGTTATGGGACGACTGTTGATGGTACAAATCGTTTTAAACATTTAGGGGAAGGTGTTTATGAGATTAAGTTAAAATCCACTACTGGAAATATCAGTGATCAAATACGTTTTACCTTAAATGGCGTTAAAAGTGGTCGTAAAGCGATAAGTATTGACTATTTGCAGGTCAACGAGATTGATTATACAAAGTCCACTGTGAAAGTTTCTCCACAAGTACTCTTAGGTACCGATGCAGCCACTGTCACTGTTCAATTAAAAGATCCTTTTGGGCATGATTTAATGGTTGGGGATCTACCACCAACAGTGCAATTAGTTTCAACGGAAGATCAGTTAGGTACATTCTCTAATAATGGGGTATTGACGCATAAAGGTGCTGGTCTTTATGAGGGAACGATTAGAGCAGATACTGCATTAGAAGGAGAGGACATACTCTCCTTTGAAGTTTCGGGAGGGAAACGCTTCACACAAAAGGCCTCTCTCCTTTATACCTTATTAGCCGAGAATCGTGTCAGCAGCACTAGTTCCTATATCTCTTTTCCTGGTTACTATACTACTCATCATGAAATTATTGATGCGGATACAGATGCAACCAAGATCACGGTTGTGCTGCGGGGAGCAAGAGGCGTTGCGATTAATGGCAGTCTCATCAAGGTCTATTTAACAGGGCTTGAGTACGGGCACTCTAAGAGTGGCTCGAATGAGATGATTTATCAAGGAAATGGGGTATATACCTTAGATATTGCTTCTAAAAAAGTAGGGACTGATCAGCTTGGGTTTGAGTTTAGTGAAAATGGTGGGGAGCGAATTGCTGGTGCGCAGACAAAACCACTTATTTACTACTCTGAGAAACTGGATGTGGAACAATCCACTGTGATAGTTACTCCTAATTCGCTTCCTTTAGATGGATTAAGTCGTGCTTATGCCGAAGTACAGCTTCGGGATCAATATGGTAATAAAATTACACAAAGAAATTCAGCCAGCGTTAGTTTGAAGACAATGAGCTTGGGGGTATGTGCTATTAGTGAACGTACATCATGTTCTTTAATAGCGCACGGGGAAGGATACTTCACCGTGGAACTTCAAGGGAAGCATTCAGGAACTGAGGAATTGACCTTTGATATAAGAAGTTATAGGGGCGAAGGTGAATTAAAGAGAGAGATGACGTACACACAAGTAGCATTTGTGAGTGCGGCAAAGAGCCATTACAGCCATCCTTGGGAGAAAGTTACTATTCCTGTTGAGACCGG
>JASLEF010000174.1 GCA_030151245.1 Ignatzschineria sp.
GCGATGAATAGCTCCACCATTGTCAGTCACAATCGCTTTGTAACGATCGATCATTGCAGGAACTTGTTCGCTTTGGTCTGGATGAACCAGAAATACTACTTCGTAATGACGCATTATTCATGCTCCTTATGGATTTAAAAATATTTAAAGTCTTTCAATAACTGCTTGAAAGACAAGGAGACCTAGACCCTTTACTTGAAAAGGTCAAAATCAAGCTGAGCATTATACCGATAAATTCCCCTAAAGGGAAGGTCGATCTCTTCTTTAGTCCGCTTTATCGAGCAGTGGTTCGCCTAATTTGATCGGGTGATATTCTTTTAACAGTTCATCAAGCGCAAGATCCTTATTTTCGGTGAGAATAATGACCGTAGATCCCATGTTAAATCGACCCATCTCAGCGCCTTTTTCAAGCGTAATATTTTCATGGCTATAATCGCTATATTTTAGAATTGATGCATAAGGGGGGGTAATCGTACCTTCCCAAACTGTTTCCATACTTGAGACGTTAATGGCCCCGACTAAAATAACTATTACTTTGCCATAGGCTGTATTAAAGAGGGATACGTGACGCTCATTCTCAGCAAAAAGAGTAGGGATATTTTCTGCGGTCTTTAAGGAGACGCTATAGAGTTTCCCTGGGATATGAATCGTGCGTTCTAATTGGCCCGTTACCGGCATATGAATGCGGTGATAATCTCTGGGTGAGAGGTAGATCGTGGCGAATTTTCCATTTTTAAAAGTGTTAGCCAATTCAGGATCTGCAATTAAAGCCTCTAAAGTAAAATGGTGGCCTTTTGCTTTTATAAATTCCGTGTTACTGAGTTGGCCGCAGGCGGCAATTTTACCATCAGCAGGAGAGATAATTTTTGCATCACTTAATGGGCGGGCTTCAGATTTGAGTTCTCTGGTAAAAAAATCATTAAAATTAATAAACTGCTCAGGACATTGTCTCACGCAATCTTGCCATTCAATTTTATAAATTTTTGCAAATTGAGCAATAAAAAGATTTTTAAACCATTTTGTTTTGATCCGCGTAATTTTGCGGAAAAACCAAGAAGAGAGACGTTGGAATGTAAGATTTTTTAACATAGGTTGTCGCAATCCAAATATGAGTGAGGTTTTAATTAGAGAAAAATTGGGGGAATACTCTTAAAAAAGAGATCTTAGATTAACCCTTTTTCTTCAATCCAGATCTTCGCTTTTTCAAGGTCTGCTGCTGTATCAATGCCAGGTGGCGGTGTTTCCATTGAAATGGTCACAACAATTTTACGATGATTTGCTAATGCACGTAATTGTTCTAGTTTTTCTAATGCTTCTAGTGGAGATGGGGTTAATTGAGGATACTCATTTAAAAATTCCGCACGATAAGCATAAAGTCCGATATGACGGAGGTAGGGGCTCTCTCCAGAAATAGTTCCTGTTAATTGCATTTTTTCTCGTTGGTAGGGAATGGGGGCTCTTGAAAAATAGAGAGCTTCATCTAATTCATTGAGGACAATTTTGACAGCATTAGGATCTTGTACTTCATCCCACTCTTGAATAGGGGTTGCTAGCGTACTCATTGATCCCGATGGATTATTTGCCAGTGCAGAAACGACTTGATCTACAAAGTGGATAGGAAGAAAAGGTTCATCTCCTTGCCAGTTGACGATCATTTCGTGATCTGCCAGTTGAAGTTTACGAGAAACCTCACTTAAGCGATCTGTGCCAGATTCATGGTTTGCATCAGTCATGATAACGTCTGCACCAAGGTTAGAGAGATGGTTAAAGATTGTGGTGTCATCTGTGGCAACGATTACTTTTTGGGCGTTACTTTTCATAGCAGCTCGCCACGTCCATTCAATTAATGGTTTGCCATGAAGTTCTCGTAACATTTTATTAGGAAGACGTGTAGATTTTAGACGTGCAGGAATAATGATGTTGTAATTCATCGTGAACCTTCTATTGAGTAGAAAATCATTGAGTAGAAATGTATTGAAGAGGGATTATAGCAATAACTTTTTCTTTCAGCGATGGGAAAAGCTCCCCGATGGAAAATAGAGAGCTTTTCATCGAGGAAACTAGAAAAATTATGGTGTAGATTAAAAAGTGATTATCTTATTTACATTTTTTTTCAAAAAAATAAGGGCGAATTAACCGAAAAATAATAAGAAAAAGTTGCTTTTTTTAGCTTGACTTATTCACAACCCCTGAAAAGCCTCATGATTAGTGGCTTTCATTAAAAAGTTGACATTGTGAGATTGCGATTCAGCAAAACGATTGATATTGCTAGCTTATAGAGCTGATCGATTTTTAGTCAAGTACTCGAAGTTGGCATCCTCATGCCGTTAATCTCCTTTTTTAATGAGTTATCCTCAAAGTTATCCACAGGATCTGTGGGTATCTATTAGGAATTAATATTAATAATAAATGTCAAGTTTAATAATCTTTTTATAAGCGGGGTTTTGGAAGTTATTGATTTATTAAAATCCGTAATAAAGGGGTAATTATCGAAATGATTTTAGGTTTAAGATTTAATTCAGTAGCTTAAACGATTTTTTTTCGGGGTGTTGCTGCAGAATTTTCAAAAGAATATTTTAGGCATCATTGTGTCGGGCTATGGTAAAAAAAGAGGGATTAAACAGAGATAGTATGGATAAAATTTAAATTTGAGGTGAAAAAATAGGGGGAGGTTAGGACTGTTTTCCATTTATTTTGAGAATCATTTAAAATTTTGTGAAATATTGTATATTTTTCGATTGCTGTAACGAAGAGAAAGCTTCTTCTGTATGATATGGATTGCAGTAAGAGAATCGAAAGGGAAAGTTTGAAGTGATGATTTCGTACTTTAGTAGATCGAGATAGAAAAGGATAGAGATAATGGCAGAGACTTCTTTAAATGAATTATTAGCAGTGATTAAAAAATTACGCTCAGAGAGTGGTTGTCCATGGGATAGGGCACAAACGCATCAATCTTTAATTCCTTTTTTAGAAGAGGAGAGTGCTGAGGTAATTGATGCTATTGGGGAACAAAATAGCGAGCATTTAAAGGAAGAATTAGCCGATCTTTTACTGCAAATTTTATTGCACAGCGAAATCTCTTCAGAAGCGAAGGGATTTGATTTTTATGATGTAATGCAATCTCTCAAAGAGAAGATGATTAGACGACATCCTCATGTATTTGCGGGTAAGAAATATGCATCCATGGCAGCACAGAAAGCAGATTGGAATGCCATTAAACAGGCAGAAAGGGCGGCAAAAGGATTACCGTTGACACAATCATTGCTCGCAGGCATTCCGGAGGCATTCCCAGCATTGAAACAGGCAGATATTTTGCAAAAAAGAGCAGCTGAAGTGGGTTTTGATTGGGATAATATTCAGGATGTGTGGAGTAAAGTAGAAGAAGAAAAGCAAGAATTAGTGGATGCGATAGCCTCAGAGGAGATGTGTGAAATTGAAAATGAGTTAGGAGATCTGCTTTTTTCCTTGGTAAATTTATCGAGATTTTTACAATTAGATGCTACAAAAGCGTTGAATCTGACTAATCAAAAGTTTAAGCGTCGTTTTCAATATATCGAAAAACATGCTAAAAAGCCACTTACAGCGCTCTCTTTGGTGGAGTTAGATCATTATTGGAATCAGGCTAAAAAAGAAGAGTTAGGTGAGGGGAATTAACAGAAGATGTTTGATGGAATGATGGCACCCAAAATGACAACGGATGAGGTTTATACCGTTTCAACGTTAAATTTCGCAATTAGAGATCAGTTAGAAGGACGTTTCTTCTATTGTCTTGTTGAAGGAGAGGTGTCTAATGCTGCTTTTCCTCAGTCAGGGCATATCTATTTTAACTTAAAAGATGATGGTGCAGTAATTAAGGCGGTGATTTGGCGTTCACAAGCGATGCTATATCGAGCACTAATTGCTAGTGGGCAGAAGGTTCGTATTACTGGTAAAATCACAGTTTATGCGCCTCGAGGAGAATATCAGCTAATTGTATCTCGCGTTGAAGAGGCCGGAAAAGGCGATTTACACTTAGAGTTTGAGGCTTTAAAAAAGAAACTTCAAAAAGAAGGATTATTTGATCCTGCTTTTAAAAAATTGATCCCCAAACATCCCCAAAAAATTGGGATTATCACCTCTAAAACAGCTGCAGCATTACAGGATGTTTTAAATGTTTTTAGCGAGCATCGACCAGATATTCCGTTGGTTTTATATGAGACAAGGGTTCAAGGTGAAAATGCAGGCAATGAGATTGCATTTGCCATTGAACGTGCCAATAAAGAGGCGAAATGCGATCTTCTACTGTTAGTTCGAGGAGGAGGGAGTATTGAAGACCTTTGGGCTTTTAATGAAGAGATTGTCGCTAGGGCAATATTCTCCTCCCAAATCCCAATTATTACGGGAGTAGGGCATGAAACTGATACAACAATAGCTGATTTTGTTGCAGACTTAAGAGCCCCCACTCCTTCTATTGCTGCTAAATACTCTTCGTTATCTAGAGATGAGTTATTTCAATTTCTGAATGAGTTTGAAGAGCGAATAATCTATCTGATGCAAATGAAGTATGAGCGTTATCAGCGGCATTTTATCGGATTATCTCATCGCTTACAGATCAAAGAACCTAAATTACAGGTGCAAGCATTTAAGGGAGAGTTAAGATCCTTAAGAGCGCAATTACGTGAAACATTGAAGTTGAAACTCACGCATTATGATTTTCAGGTGAAGCGTTTAGAAAGTCGGCTAGATCAAAAGATATTGACAGGGCGCTTAGAGCGAGGGCAAAAATTATTATTAGAATTAAATCATCGCTTGGAAATAGCTATGCGCAATCTGCAAAAAAAGAGAGAGCAATCTTTGGTGATGCAGGTTGAGAAGCTTCATTTGCTGAGTCCGCTTAACACATTACTTCGAGGATACGCAGTTGTGAGTAATGATGATGGCGCTATTGTTAAGAGTATTACGGATGTCGGGATTAATGATACTTTGCAAGTGAAAGTGGCAGATGGCACAATTTCTGTTAAGGTGACAGATGCTCAGTTGTTATAGTGAAGGATGATGGCTATTGTAAATGAAGGGTTAAAAATGATGCTGTCGAATAAAGTGGTCACATAGTAGAGGAAGCTGACTATCAAAAAGAATCATCGTGTGGGATTTAGGGAGTGTTGTCAGATCGGTATATCCTTCGAGGATGGTTTCATCTAAATAAACTGTTCCATCACCGACTAAGGTATCTTTTGTAATAGTATTGGTGAGGTTTTCTAAAAGAAATGCCGTCGGACCGCTATTTTGGGTGCCAGCAATAATGCCTAAAGGTATCGGAAGATTCCAATAACGTGCTTTTTGGTTCGGAAGAAGGGCTGATTTAGCTTTTCCAACGAGAAAAGCACTATGATGCTCTGCTAAATAATCAACGATACGAGAGCCATGAAAAGGGGGGCTTATTGCAATAACGGCTTGGAGTTGTGCCGAGGGGTGAACTTTTAACGTATTGAAAGTTAATATGCAACCAAGACTATGAGCAATGATTGTATAAGGGTGTTGAAAAGTCTCTAGATAGTCAGAAAGAGCTGCTGTATTATCTGATAAGTTTTTTTGTAGCGTTGGATAATTGAAGTAATGAAGGCGATACCCTAAGGCCGCTAAACGATTGCCTAGCGGTTTCATGATGAGATTGTTTTGATAGAGTCCATGGATCAAAATAATATCTTGGCATTTTATTTGATGCTTACTTTTCATGAAATAGTCTCCTAAAAATGCTCTAGAATATTATTTTTATATCAAATCATCCCTCAATTTTTATCAATATTGTGATTGATCTGCTTTATGGTTTAACAATCGTTAGGGTTGGCTTTTTAGCTTTTTTGCGAGTACTACTTTTTGTGCGCTCATGCTCATGATGATCTTGTGTTGAGTCTTGCTTTTCAGGCGTTGTTGTTGTCTCTTCAGGGAGCGGCGTTTCAGACTCAATAATATTAAGCTGCGGCTTTTGATGGGTTGTAATACTGGGGATTTTAATGATTGTTTCTTCAAAATAATCATTAGGAAGAGGCTCTGTTTCAAAGCCCATTCCTTCACCATTTTCTTGCGCGTAAATCGCTGCAACAGCACCGATAGGAACATTAATTTCTTGAGATACCCCTGAAAATCTTGCAGAAAAAGTAATCCAATCGTCGCCTAGAAAGAGATTATGAGTTGCAGAAGGTAAGATGTTTAAGATGATCTTACCTTCTGTAATAAACTGCTCAGGGACTTCAACGAATGGTAGCGTAGCATCCACGACGATATACGGCGTGCAATTATTGTCTAAAATCCATTCATATAATGCACGTATAAAATAGGGCTTATTTGAAGTCATGAGTTTGATTCCTTAGATAGTCTTCTCTTTTTTGTCGAATGCCATTTTAACACTCTCTTTTTCGAATAAACGATCATAATAATCTAACACTGGTTGTGCTTTTTTAGGAAGGGGGATTTCTAAAAACTTCACCCACCATAAGAATGGGACAATTGTCGCATCAATGAGTGAGAAATCATCGCTTTGAAAATAGTTCGTTTGGCTGAATAAGGGTGCGTATGCAACTAATAGATCTGCAATCGCTTTATTAGTTTTATTATCCGCTGTTTTACGACCAATCAGCTTTTCTACTAAAGGATACCAATCATTGACGATTGTTTTTAAGGTTAAGCGGAATTTGGCTCTTAAAATAGGATCATTAGGAAGAAGTGGGGGATGAGGGAAACGCTCATCTAAAAACTCTAAAATAGTATCTGTATGATAGATCGCAATTTCACGAGTAATCAGGGTAGGTAGAATAACTTGTGGGTTTACTTCTAAAAGATCACCTGGTGGATTATTGGGGTCGACAATTACTGTTTCACAGGTGATGTTTTTCTCTAATAGCGTGACTTTAACGCGGTCACCATCTAATGAGTTTTTTTCAGTGAATAGGGTAAATCCTGTGCGTCTTGTTGACATAATTATGCTCTCCTTAATCGCAAGTAAGGAGCAACTATAATTAATTGCTCCTTACAGATTTTATAATAGTTTTTGAATCATCGGAAAAAAGTTTAAGTAATTACTTAACATCTTTCCAATACTCACGATTTAATGCATAGGCAAGAATCGTAAAGATCACTAAGAAACCGAGTACCCATGGACCATATTTTGCACGCTCTAATTGAGCCGGTTCTGCAACGTATGTGAGGAAGGTTGTAAGGTCATTAACCGCTTTGCGATACTCAAGATCTGTCATTGCACCGTCAGATACTTTTTCGAGACCCACAACAACATCTTCAAATTGACATGCTTCTGGTTGACTAAGATCACATTCACCGATTGCTACCTGCTGAATAATTGGGCTATTAGTACCTTGAAGCTCAGCAAGAACGTGTGGCATACCTGCGTTAGGGAAAGCGATATTATTCATTCCCGTTGGGCGACTCTCATCTTCATAGAACGAGAGAAGGTATTTGAAAATATAATCAGGACCTTTTGCTCGAGCAATTGTTGAGAGATCTGGTGGTGCAACACCTAACCACACCTGTGCATCGCGACGATCCATTGCTGTGTAAATAAGATCTCCATCTTTCGATCTAATAAACTCAGCCTCACGAGGATCATAGCTTCCTGTATTGATCAGTTTTTGAATATCCTCTTCTTGAAGCCCCATATCACGAGCTGTGATGTTGTAACGTTGGAACTCTAGAGAGTGACAAGCAAGGCAGTAGTCCATATAAAGACGTGCACCTGATTGCATAGATTCATGGTTTGTTACATTGATCTGAGGAGTGCCAAGCTCCTTAAGAGCTTGGGCTGTTAAATCTTCAGAAGTTTGTGCGTTAGCACTCGCTGCCATTAACATGAGGCAGCTCGTTAATAGAGTTACGATTTTTCTCATTTCATTGTCACCCTTGTAGGAACTGGTTTAACTTTACCCCATCTAGACCACCATGGCATACCAAGGAAGAAGATAAAGTAGAAGACAGTACAGATACGTGCAACTAATGTGCGAGCATCGTTTGCAGGTACAACACCTAAGTAACCTAACACGATGAAGCATACGACAAAGAGTGCGATCATAATCTTAATAAATGCACCTTTATAACGAATAGAGCGTACAGGGCTTCTATCTAACCATGGAAGGACAAATAGAACCGCAATTGAAGCACCCATCGCTAATACACCCCATATTTGAGTACCGAACCATGATGGAACTGCACGGAGAATGGTGTAGTAAGGTGTGAAGTACCATACAGGTGCAATATGCGCCGGCGTTGCTAACGGGTTAGCAGGCTCAAAGTTTGGTGCTTCAAGGAAGAGACCATACATATCTGGTGCATAGAAGATAATTAATGCGAAGAAGATTAAGAATACGCCTACCGCAAATGTATCATGCACTGTGTAGTAAGGGTGGAATGGGATTCCATCAACAGGATTACCGTTTTCATCTAGGTTATCTTTGATTTCAATACCATCAGGGTTGTTAGAGCCCACTTGATGAAGTGCAAGAATATGTGCAACAACAAGTCCTACTAATACTAATGGGAGTGCGATTACATGAAGTGCAAAGAAGCGGCTTAAGGTCGCTTCAGAGATGACGAAGTCCCCACGAATACCTGTTACTAATGTATCACCGATGTAAGGTATCGCTCCAAAGAGTGAGATAATTACTTGCGCACCCCAGAATGACATTTGCCCATATGGAAGTACATAACCCATAAAAGCTTCAGCCATGAGGATAAGGTAGATTAACATCCCGAAAATCCACACAAGTTCACGTGGCTTACGATGCGAACCGTAGATTAAGCCTCGGAACATATGCATATAGACCACAATAAAGAACATCGAAGCTCCTACTGCGTGCATATAACGTATGAGCCAGGTCCAGTTAGCATCACGCATAACCGCTGTTTCCAGCGCTGCATATGCAATAGGAATTCCTGTTGGGCCTAAAGCACCATCGGGTTTATAGTACATCACTAACCAAATACCTGTGAGGATCTGGTTAACAAGCATTACTGCAGCTAAAACACCGAAAACATAGAGCCAGTTAAAGTTTTTTGGCGCATAGTATTCAGTCGCATGGGTGCGGATAGCTCGACCAATAGGAAGGCGATACTCAACCCATTCGCCTAAGCGTTCTAATTTAGATTTTGATTGTGTAGACATTATGCAGCACCCTCCCCGCTAGTACCCACGATAACAGAGCTATCTGTTTTATAGTAGTGATCAGGAACAAGTAAGTTAATTGGTGCGGGAAGATTCTTAAATACACGACCTGCTAAGTCAAATCGTGAGCCGTGACAAGCACAGAAGAAGCCACCACGCCAAGCTGGACCTAAGTCTGCCGGAGCCACTTCAGGTCTAAATGTTGGTGAACAGCCTAAATGCGTACAGATTCCTACCAGAATTAAATACTCTGGCTTGATTGAACGATACTCATTTTGAGCATACGGAGGTTGTTGATCACTTGATGAATTAGGGTCTACTAAGGCATCAGGTGGAGAGGTGAGTAAACGATCGAGCATCGCTTCTGTACGATTTAATACCCAAACTGGTTTACCTTGCCACTCAACACGGAGTAACTCTCCTGGGGAAAGCTTGGAAAGATCAACTTCAACAGGCGCACCTGCACTTTTTGCACGTTGACTTGGCATCCAAGACTTAACAAAAGGAACGCCGAGAAATCCTGCCCCAAAAGCCGCAACAGCAACCGTTGCATAGCTCAGGACTCGTCTCCTTTTATGATTAACATTCTCCGAACTCATGTTCTTCGTCTCC
>JASLEF010000045.1 GCA_030151245.1 Ignatzschineria sp.
AAGACTTCAAACACGAACCAGTTTTCCTGGGGATAATAGCACTATGGTACCACCTGATCCCATCCCGAACTCAGAAGTGAAACGTAGTAGCGCCGATGGTAGTGTGGGAGATCCCATGTGAGAGTAGGTCACCCCCAGGGCTTCATTTAGAAGACCCCTAGTTCAGAAGAGCTAGGGGTTTTTCTTTTGCCTGAAAGAAAATGCCGGGATTGATCTACCTGCCAGCGCATCATCTGCCGACCTCACTGCTGATCTTCTCTCAAAGCCGATGTACGGCAATGACTGGGCGATATGCTTATGCCGGCCTATGGGAATAAAGGCGTTAAAAATGTTAAGAAAATACTTGCGAGATATCGAAGGCGATTAACCTGCCGGCATGCAGTCGTGATAAAACCGAAATATTCACTCCGGCGATGGATTAGCCGTAATAAGAACAGATCTCAATGTCATTGAAGTTAATGCCGGAACTTAGCTGGATCTCAAGATTGCCGATCTCACCGTTGATCTCCTTTCAAAGCCGATGTGCGGCAATGAGAGCTGATGTATCTTGATTTAGTCGGAGAGAATGCCTGAATTTATCTTGATGTACTCGAAGATAATACCGGCACTTAGTCGGATCTCGAGATTGCTGATCTCACTATTGATCTTCTCTCAAAGTAGATGTGCGGCAATGAGGGTTGATGTGTTTACGCCGGCAACGAAGAGACGATATGCTTATGCCGGAGTCCGGCAATAAAGATGTTAAAAAATCATTGAGAGATATCGATGCGATCAGTCTGCCGGCATGCAGGCGTGATAAAACCGAAATATTCGCTCCGGCGATGGATTAGCAGTGATAAGAATTGATCTTGATTTAGTCGAAGAGAGGATGTGCTTATGCCGGAGTCCGGCAATAACGGTGTTAAAAAATTATTGAGAGATATCGATGTGATCAATCTGCCGGCATGCAGGCGTGATAAAACCGAAATATTCACTCCGGCGATGGATTAGTTGTAATAAGAATTGATCTTGGCATAGTCGTAGATCATGTCGGAATTTATCTGGATGTACTCGAAGATAAGACCGGCACTTAGTCGGATCTTGTGATTGCCGATCTCACTATTGATCTTCTCTCAAAGCCGATGTGCGGCAATAAGAGCTGATGTATCTTGATTTAGTCGAAGATAATACCGGCACTTATCTTGGTAGAGTTGAAACTAATGCCGAAGTTTAGTCGGATATTGCGAGCTGCAATCATTTTAGTTGAGGATGTAGTAGGTCTTTTTTTAGGTGAATTTAATAGCTTAATCGCTGGAGTCTTGATAGTTGCTATTAGTATCTGAAGGAATGACATGAAAGAATGTTTCATCTTCTTTGATGAGACCTAAGTGTTTTCTTGCAAGCTCTTCTCGGGCATTATAATTATGTTTTATGCCATTTATGATTTGGCGAATATGATTATTTTGCTGGATGAGTTCTTGGTTTTGTATTTTTAGCTCTTCTAAGGATACTTGGAGATCATCTAATTTTTTATGGCCAGTCTCTTCATCAAACCAAGTCTGTTTGACGAGAAGTCCTAAGACTAGGAGAAGGATCAGGAGCAAAAGATGCATTAACTTCATATTTGATCATTTCGCAATGTACGAAAGCCTTTAGATTTGAGATAATGTGTTACGAAAGTTTTAATAATCTATTATAGCGCAAAGTTACGAATGAAAGACAGTATAATTACAAAGTTAGAAGAGTTGAAAGAGCGCTTAGAAGAAGTGTCTCATCTTCTATCTGATCCTGACGTTATTAGTAATAACGATAAGTTTAGAGAGCTATCACAGGAATATGCTCATTTAGATCCTGTAGTTGCCGAGTTTAATGCTTGGAAAGCCAACGAAGAAGGGCTGGCTGAAATTAAAGAGATCTTTAATGGTTCTGATAGTGAGTTAAAAGAGCTCGCGAAAGAGGAACTTCCATTATTAGAAGAAGAAAAAGAGCGTTTAGAGAAATCGCTGAGTATTCTTTTATTACCAACAGATCCCTATGATAATAGTAATATCTTCCTTGAGGTTCGTGCCGGAACAGGGGGGGATGAAGCCGCCATTTTTGCGGGAGATCTACTGCGTATGTATATGCGTTATGCAGAAGATCGCCGTTGGGGTGTTGAGGTTATTAGTGAACATCATGGGGAACATGGTGGCTATAAAGAAGCTGTAGTACTGATCAAAGGGCAAGGGGCTTATTCACGCTTGAAGTTTGAGTCAGGAGCACATCGTGTTCAACGAGTTCCTGAAACAGAATCTCAAGGTCGAGTACATACATCGGCTGCGACGGTGGCAATACTTCCAGAAATTCCAGAAACAGAGATGATTGATATCAATCCTGCGGATTTGAAAATTGATACTTTCCGTTCTTCAGGTGCGGGTGGTCAGCACGTTAACGTAACGGACTCAGCCATTCGGATTACGCATTTACCAACAGGTGTTGTTGTAGAGTGTCAGGATGAACGTTCACAACATAAGAATAAAGCGAAAGCAATGAGTTTGCTCGGAGCTCGATTATTAGAAGCAGAGCGTGAACGAGAACAAAAAGAGATGAGTGAAACACGCCGTAGTCTTGTCGGTTCGGGAGATCGTTCTGAACGTATTCGTACCTATAACTATCCGCAAGGACGTATAACAGATCACCGCATTAACTTAACGCTTTATAAGTTAGAAGATATCGTTAATGGAGATTTAGACCAGGTGATTGAACCCCTTATTCAAGAGAACCAAGCTGATCAGTTGGCGGCTATTGGAGATGAATAAATCAAGATTATGAGTGAGAAAAGCGACAAGCTGCAGGTAAGACTTTTAGCAACGACCGATGTTCATGGATTCTATATGAACTTTGATTACTATAAAGATCAAACGATTGATCGATTGGGGTTAATCAGTCTTGCCAATGTGATTTCTGATGCAAGGTCAGAGAATCCAAACTCACTTCTATTTGACAATGGGGATCTGTTACAAGGTTCCCCAATGTCAGATTATCTGCGAGATTATGCAGTAGAGTATGAGCATCCTGCTTATTCGTTAATGAATGAGATGCAGTATGATGCTGCAACGTTAGGTAACCATGAATTTAACTTTGGTGTACCTTATCTTTTAGAGGTTTTAAGCCAAGCCAATTTTCCTTATATTAATGCGAATATCACTAATCTTCAGGGGGATTTTTTATTACCACCCTCGATTATTTTAGAGCGAGAATTTGTGACTGAAAGAGGTGATAAGGTTCCGCTTAAGATAGGGGTTACTGGAATATTGCCTCCGCAAATAATGACTTGGGATAAAAACCATCTTGATGAATATGCCGTAACAAATGAGCGTTTAATCACTCATGATGCGGTTCAGTCTGTGGAAGCCCAGGTGGAAAATCTACAGGCTCAAGGGGCGGATATTATTGTTGTCCTTGCCCATACAGGGATTTCTAAACGTCCATTTGAGTTAGAGATGGAAAATAGTGGTTACCATATTGCGAACATAGCAGGCGTTGACGCTTTAATTACAGGGCATCAGCATCGTCGATTCCCCTCTGATAGCTTTCAAGATATGACGCCAATGGGGGTGGATATTACAACGGGCACAATTTGTGGGACCGCTACAGTCATGCCGGGATCTTGGGCAAGGTGGCTGGGCGTGATTGATCTTGAGTTGAGAAATCATTCAGGGAAATGGAAGGTAAGCTCAGGGAGATCGTCTCTTCGTTATATTGAAGATTATTTAGAAGCAGATCGCCCTATCAATCGAGATGATGCTGCGGCGATGCAGTCGGCGCATGAAGCGGTTAGAGAGACCATGAATGTACCAGTAGGAGCCTGTGATTCGGGATTTTATAGTTATTTGTCATTAATTCAGGATGATAATTGTATTCAAATTGTGGCTGATGCACAGAAGCATTATGCTAAAGGATTATTAGCAGAGCGTGGATTATCAAATGATATTCCGATTTTGTCTGCAGTGCCTCTTTTTAAGGTGGGGAGTCGGAAAGATGATCCTACCTATTTTACAGAAATCGCCCCAGGAAACCTCTCTTTTAAAGATGTAGCGGATCTTTATGTTTATCCTAATTATCTTGTTGTCTTAGAAATTACGGGGGAGAATCTTAAAGAATGGCTAGAGTGTTGTGCAAGTATCTATCATACGATTGATCCTGATAATCGTACGCCACAATTTTTAATTAACTGGGCCAAGTATCGCCCGTATAATTTCGATATTATCAAGGGGATTGAATATGAGATTGATCCGACAAAAGTTCCCCGTTATCGTCCTAGTTTAGATTTATGGCATGAGCAGAGTGAACGAGTGGTGAATCTACGATTTAACGGTCAAGCGATTGCGCCGACAGATCGCTTTTATCTTGCAACGAATAGTTATCGAGCTTTAGTGGATCGATTTCCTGGAGCGGGTAGTAGTAATGTTGTATGTGCCACGATGAAAGAGATTCCAGAAGTCATTTTAGCGCATGTGATGGCTGAATCAGAGAATGGTCTGTTAGAAATATCCCCAGATTATAATTGGGGACTTTCATTGCCGGCATTGGCTCAAACCAAGTTGATTATTGAAACAGCGAATACCCCACAATCACAAGCGATTATTGAGCGAGATAGCCAGTATGTATTGAGATATATCGGACAAGATACAGAAAAATTTTCTTTATACGAGATTGATGTTGCCGCGTCGTTATTAAAAACAAAATAAGCAACAGAAATTGGGAAGATCGTTCTATTTTCCAACTGTAGATAGATCCATGGCAAATATTGTAAAATTTAAAGAGCAAAAGAGCATTAATATGATACTTAGGAAAGTGAATCTTGATAGAGTGCTGTAATCTTATTGGTCACTTCTAATACTGTTTTCTCTCTTTTTGTGCTGATGATAGGTGCTTCTTGCTCGCAGAACTCAGGATGCGCACGAAGCATTTTTGTCTCTTCAATAAGCTGTGAAAGCGCTGTGGAAGGTGCTTTTAACTCTTGTAGATAGATGGGGGTGAGTTGTGCATGGCTACGCCCATTAAGTGCGCCGACAAGATAGAGCATTCTAGCGGTAAGGTGCGTAATCGCTTCATCATTAATGCAGAATGTTTCAATATCTTGTAATTTATCCATCATATTTGAACCATAATGTTTTAAGGATGCTGCAAGTCCACCAATGACCGCTCCTGTAGCGGATGCTGCGCCTAAGGTTGTAAAACCCGCAAGAGCATCGATTCCTACCATTAATCCAGCACCTACTCCAGCGCCTTTGCCAAATTGTACGGTGAAATCAATGAGGTTATCACTTGTAAAAAGATCTTTTTCATACTGAGTACCTTGAACCATTAAGGTGAAATAGGCAATATCTTCTTGATTAAATTGATAGATATTGAGGAGCCCTTGAATGGTTCGTTGTTCAATCTTTTTAATGCTCTGGTTGAGTTTTTGCATGACAACATCTGCTGGAGTTTGACGTTTTTCTTTAATTTGCAGAGTCATTAAATTGATGTAAAAATTTGCGCTAACGGATAGCGCCTCTTTTAAGCGAGTTTTTTCCGCGATCTCTTCAAGCTGGATATAGGCCATAATCTCGGCATAATACTCAGGAAACATCATCGCAATTTGTTCATAAAATCGCTTTTTTTGTGGAGGCATGACGGTATCAAATTCTAGATAATGATGAATACCGTGTGCTTTAAGATGTGTTTTCCAACTTTGTAAGTGCTCGCCATTAATAAAGTTGAGAATAGGGAGAATAGGATGGTGGGTTTTCGCAATGAGCGTTAGCTCATCATTAAACTTCGGAAGAAATGGAAGGCGACAATCAATAATGTAACAGCTTAAATCGGTGGAAAAAAGTTGTTTGATTACTTTTACTTCTTGTTCAAATTCTCTTTCAATATTAGGGTCATTAGCAAACTGTAATAAATTTTTTGCTTCATCTAATCGTGAATGGGAAGGGTATTTTTCTTCTAAAAGATCTAATACTCCCATCGCATCTTCAATGCCGGGCGTATCAATATAGACCAAACGGAGTTGATCTGAGGCGCGCTTAATCTCTTCAACATCAATAGTGGTAGAAGCTTCATCTTTAACTTCTCCAAAGTTTCGCGATCGAGTAATCGTGCGGATTAATGATGTTTTTCCGGTATTGGTATGACCTACAATGGCAATTTTTAAGGTTTTAATATCCATATTGCAATCCTGCTTGTGCAAAGAGGGTTACTGAAATTTTGAGAGAGGCGCTGTTTCAATTTGTTCGTGAGCTTCAAGATTGGGAGCTATTTTTTGTTGCCATTCAGGGTAACGGGAATGAGTATCGGCCTCAACGAGAACAATAGTATTGTTGATCGCACAATTTAATAAACTATAAATTCTGCGGAGTAGACTTCTATCTGGCGTTAAACTGCTATCAATGTAGAGCGTTAGTCGATCAAGAGGCGCTTCATGAAGTCTATTTTTAAGATCTGTAAATTCTGTTCGATGATTAATAATGGTGATTTGAGTATTCAGTGGGTAGGCAAAATCTAATGCTACGTGCATCTCGCCTGATCCAGAGGTAATGGTTTTTGGGGAGCGCGCGCTGACGGGGCGACTGATTGCGGGATCAATAATGATGGCATCTGTTGATATTGTTGTTGGCTGCTGGGCACTCTTTTTTTGATATCGCTGATATTGATAATAGGCGGAAAACGATAAGATCACTCTTGGGAATAGCCCATAAATAAAGATCATTAATAAAATCCATTTTGCCCAAATCGCATTTTCAGCAGGAGAAGGATCTCCTTGTAGGCTATTGGCTATAAGCGTTTCAGAGATAAGTTCTCCGAAGATAAAGCTCGGTAAATAATTAATGGCCTTAATAATCTGTAAGTAGATCCCACTCTCATAGGGAAATAGTGTGCTATAGAGGTTAAATTGATATTGCTTTAAGGTGAATTGAAAAAATAACCCTACCAATAAGCCGACAAAGATGACGATCCAAGCGCTATGCATAATGATTTTTGTGAGTAAAGCTAGCTCTTGAGGTGTCACTTGAAGTGGAGGTTGGGGGTTTTTAGTGAAATTTTTCGCGGCTTGTGATTGAAGTTTTGAAAATTGTTTTTGGAGAAAAAAGAGTAGTGTCGAGAAGAGGGAATGTTGACGTATCAGTGCAAAGAGTAGAAAAAGATATGCCGGAATAAGAATGCCTAGTAAAAGACCAATCGGATGAATGGGAGATGAGAGGAGTGCGCTACTACTCGTAATAGTAATGATAAGGAGTAGTAAAACGCAGATGCTTATGATCCCTTTAGAGAGCAAGTGGGGAAGTTCCTGTTTGCTTGTTAGGGGGGAATAGGAAGAAATATTTTCAGTGTCCAAAGCGTTATTCTGCTTTTTCATAATGCAGCGTATTACCAGTAAGGTGAGTGATTTTAATCTTTGTGCCCGCGGGGAGATTATCGCCATGAATACTCCAGACTGAGTCACCAATGGGTAACTGGCCATTATTATTGGTGATATTCATTGTGAGAATATATGTTTGACCGATATATTCTGTACCACGGACTTGGTTAAGATGATGGGTGGTGATATCTGGATCTTTGCCCTTATAAACTTTCACACCCACAATGAGTGCGATGATGGAAAAAATAGCAAAGAGTAGGATTTGAATGGTAAATCCTAACGAAATAAAGTTAAGCAGTCCGCCGACAATAAGTGCGGCGGCTCCTAACCAAAAGAGATAAACCCCAGGGACGATAAGTTCTAATAACATGAGAACTGCGCCAATGATTAACCACGCCATCATTGGGTCAATGCCTGATAATAGCGTTGTCATCTTAAGAATCCTTTCCTGCAGATTTTACAAGTTCTGCAATGCCGGCGATGGAACCTACTATTCCAGATGCTTCCATTGGCATCATGACAATCTTGCTATTATCGCTATCAGCGATTTTACCAAAGGCTTCAACATATTTTTGTGCTACGAAGTAGTTAATCGCTTGAATATCTCCTTCGCCGATAGCTTTAGAAACCATTAAGGTTGCATTTGCTTCCGCTTCTGCCATTCTCTCACGAGCTTCAGCTTCTAAGAATGCAGCTTGGCGTTTACCTTCAGCCGTTAAGATCGCAGATTGTTTCTCTCCTTCTGAGCGAAGAATTTCTGCTTCTCTGATCCCTTGAGCTTCGAGGACCGCGGCACGTTTTTCACGTTCTGCTTTCATCTGCTTTGCCATTGAATCAATGAGATCTCTCGGTGGTTCAATATCTTTGATTTCGATACGAGTGACTTTAACGCCCCAAGGTTCTGTCGCATGGTCAACTACTGAAAGAAGGCTGGCATTAATTTCATCTCGTTTAGAAAGTAACTCATCAAGATCCATAGACCCCATCACCGTACGGATATTGGTCATTGTAAGGTTTAAAATGGCAGAACCTAGGTTATTAACGGCATAAGCTGCGCGAGCAGCATCGTTGATCTGGAAGAAGACGACACCATCAACACGGACCATGGCGTTATCACGTGTAATAACGGCTTGTGATGGGACATCAGTCACATTTTCCATCATATTAATCTTATGGCCGACTCGGTCAAAAAATGGGACGATAAATGCGATACCAGGAGTTAAGGTTTTACGATATTTGCCGAAACGCTCGATAGTATATTCATTTCCTTGAGGAACCATTTTGATTCCAAGGAAAACCAGCAATACGGCAATTGCCGCAATAATAAGTACTAAAATAGAGGCTGTTGCCATGATTTAGAATCCTTGATAAGAATATAGACTTAAAAAAAGCACCAACCTCTTTTGAGATAGGTGCTTTATCTCGTTAATAATAGTTTTCATAGTATAAACGAAATGTGTGGTTAATAATAACGGGATTAATTCGTTATTGTGCTTATTATTAAGCGCTAAATGAGTTACCACAGCCACAAGTAGTGGTTGCATTTGGATTACGAATGACAAATTGCTCGCCTTGTAAGTCATTCACATAATCAATTTCAGCACCGATTAAGTATTGATAGCTTAATGGATCAACTAAAAGCGTAACATCTTGGTTGACTACTTCAACGTCACCATCTTCTACTTCATTTGCAAATGCAAAGCCGTATTGGAATCCTGAGCAACCACCGCCTTGGATATAAACACGGAGCTTAAGGCTTGCATCGCCTTCTTCGTCAATTAAGCTTTTCACTTTTAGTGCGGCAGAATCGGTGAAGTTAATACCTGTTTCTTCGATCATTGACATCTTCTTTTCTCCTTAAGTGAAAACAGTAAAATATAACAGGCATTATACCACTCTGGTCAAGTTTCTCTCACTATTCTCATTGAAACATTGAATTAATTATTTTAGGAGGTAGATCATTTTTAATATTCATAATAATCGAGTATGAATCGAGGCTTTTAGAGTCGAACTTACGGTAAGGCGGCGAAGCAAAAACAGTTGCAAGATGCTGGATGGAACGGATGTATTGTTTCTTAAAGCCGACGTGCCGGCATTGGGCGGATTGCTCCGGCAATGAGAGAAGCTTTATTGGCTGGCGCGTGATGGATGAAAGCATGCATGTATTCTCTCCAGCTTTGATTCAGCTTTAATAGTACGAGTTCTAAACACAAAAAAGGCCTAACGATGTTCGTTAAGCCTTTTGGTTCTCAATGAGAGATTAGAAGAGGGGAGATTATTTCTCCTCTTCTTCCTCTTTCACAAGTTCAATCGCAAGCTCATCAAGTTGTGCTTGGCTGATTGATGCTGGTGCATCTGTGAGTAAGCATGCCGCTGATTGTGTTTTAGGGAATGCAATGACGTCACGGATAGAATTTTGTTCTGCCATGAGCATCACTAAGCGGTCAAGACCGAATGCGATACCACCGTGTGGAGGCGCTCCATATTTTAGCGCATCTAGTAAGAAGCCAAATTTCTCTTCTGCTTCTGCTT
>JASLEF010000082.1 GCA_030151245.1 Ignatzschineria sp.
TCTGCCGCAAGTCTCTTAACGGTCTATGTTGGTCTTGAGTTGATGTCACTGCCGATGTACGGTTTAGTGGCGCTCAATCGCCGTAGCCAAAAAGGGTCAGAAGCTGCGATGAAGTACTTTGTGGTGGGCGCGATGTCATCAGGGATTCTTCTCTTTGGTATGGCGCTTCTCTACGGTGCAACAAGCTCACTCCAATTTATCGATATCAACAATGTCATCGCAGATGGCATGACCGATAGCCAAGCACGCTTAATGCTCTTCTCAGCAGTCTTCTTGATTGTGGGAGTGGTCTTTAAGTTAGGGGGCGCGCCGTTCCATAACTGGGTTCCCGATGTGTATGAAGGAGCACCTGCAGCTGTTGCGATGTATATCGGTGCAGCGCCGAAGATTGCAAGCTTTATTATGGGAGCATTCCTCTTAATTGGTGCATTAGAAGCATTTGCACCTAGCTGGCAGCCCTTTATTATTGCGATCTCTATTATCTCCTTTGTGATCGGTAACTTAGTTGCGCTTAAACAGGATAATCTCCGCCGTATGCTCGGTTACTCCGCAGTATCTCATGCCGGATTTATCCTTTTAGGTCTGCTGATTACTGCAGAGTCAGATAACGCATTGAGCGCAGGTATCTTCTATGCAATCACCTATGCATTAACGACTACCGCAGCGTTCGGCTTTATCCTCTCTGTGAAGATCAATGGTAAAGAGATTCAAGCAATTGATGATCTTAAAGGCTTTGCTAAAGGGCATGCATGGTATGCGATTCTTCTTGCATGTGTGATGTTATCGATGGGAGGAATCCCCTTCTTCGTCGGCTTCTATGCAAAATTTGTAGTATTGCGTGCAGCGTTCGAAGCAGGGCATCTCTACACTGTGATCTTTGCACTCTTAATGTCTGTGATCGGTCTTTACTACTACCTCCGCGTTATCAAAGTGATGTTCTTTGATGAAGAGGTTGCTGGCCGTGAGCTAACATTAGAAGCAACAGGCACAAGCCAAGTATTCTTCAATATCAATGTGATGCTCCTAATTCTTTTAGGTCTCTTCCCATCACTTCTCTACAGCTTCTTCTAAAGCTTTGTAGTAAGCATCACTGATTGAGGGATCGATAGATTGATTCCTCCCTCACAATAGAAGTGATAGTAGAAATAGAAGTAGAACTAAAATAAAAATGAAAAGATCTTGTAATCTAAGGTTACAAGATCTTTTTTTATCCCCGGCATTTCGTAGGGTGATTTGGTAAAATGAGGCTCTATAATTGATTTAAACGCTATTTTCAGAAGTTTTAGATTTCGAGTATTATAGAAAAATAGAATTAGATAAGATTGAGATTTAAATAAGATTAGATGAGAAGAGGGAGTAAATATGCAAGTGATTAAGATTGGTGTTGTCTCTGTTTCTGATAGAGCAAGTCAAGGTGTCTATCAAGATGAGGGAATTCCCCACCTTAAAACGTGGCTCTCCTCAGCGATTAAGAATGAGATCGAATTTCATGAGCGGCTGATTGCTGATGAACAACCGATTATTGAAGAGACATTGAAGGATCTAGTGGATAATCTACACTGTGATCTTGTTTTAACCACCGGTGGAACGGGCCCAACTAAGCGAGATGTCACTCCCGATGCCACCTTAGCGGTTGCCGATAAGGAGATGCCGGGGTTTGGTGAACAGATGCGTCAAGTGAGTCTCTACTTTGTTCCTACCGCAATTCTTTCCCGCCAAGTGGGGGTGATTCGTAAAGAGAGCTTAATTGTCAATCTCCCCGGGCGCCCGAGAGCCATTGAAGAGACACTTGCCGGCGTTAAAGATAAAGAGGGGAAGACAGTGGTCAATGGTATCTTTTCGGCAATTCCATATTGTCTAGATCTTATTGGTGCCGGATATATCGAGGTTAATGAAGCGGTGACCACCGCCTTTAGACCGAAGAAGTAATCTCCGATCTTCATAAAATATAAAATAAATAACATATGGATTTTGGAGAAAATATACGGATACCCTAGAGCGCTGTATGCTAATTATATAACGATAAAAATCATAGGAGGATTTGCGTGTCTGTAAGCATATATACCATTGGTGATCGAGGAATTACACTCTCAATTGATGGTGAAATCAGTTTAGAGAATCAACAGAAAATTTGGTGGATTGGAAAAAAAATAGAAGAGGGTGAGGACGCTTCTATTATTGATATTGTTCCTGGTATGAATAATCTAACAATATTACTTAATCCGTATAGTAATTTTGATAGAAATAGATTAAAACAAAAACTTCGCCAATTATGGGAAGATTCTAAAAAAAATAACTTTTCACAAGAAATGGGTGGAAAATTATTAGATGTCCCTGTTGTATATGGTGGAAAAAAAGGTCCCGATTTACTTGAGGTGGCCAAGCAGAATCATATGACAATAGATGAAGTTATTAAGCTTCATACAGCTCCTATTTATACGGTTTACTTTATAGGTTTTATGCCGGGATTTGTTTACCTTGGAGGGTTAGATTCAAAAATTCATACACCAAGAAGGTCAAAGCCAAGAATGAGTATACCCGCAGGTAGTGTAGGAATAGGTGGTGCTCAAACAGGGGTATATCCTAGAGAGTCACCAGGAGGTTGGCAGATTATTGGTAACACTGAATTGTTATTTTTTGATCGAAATAGAGATAAACCATCCCTATTTCTTCCAGGAGATCAATTGCGCTTTGTTGTGGAGGAGATATTAGTATGATCGAAGTTCTTGTTCCTGGAATTTTAAGTAGCATCCAGGATTATGGTCGATTTTCTTATGCTCAATTAGGCGTAGGTAAAGCGGGTGCAATTGATGGTGTGTCACTGCATTTAGCAAATCGTTTAGTAGGAAATGAGGGAAATACACCAGCGCTTGAAGTCAGTATCATTACCCCAGTAAAGTTAAAATTCCATAGTAGCACCTGGATTTCTGTAACAGGTTCTAACTGTGTAATTGTTATTGATGGGCATAGTCAAGGTTGGCATGGTTGGAGAACTTATATTCATAAAGGACAAATTGTTGAATTAAGACCTACTTACAACTCCGGAATGTATAGCTATTTAGCTGTTGCAGGAGGATTTGATGTAGCTCCTATAATGGGGTCTTGCAGCACTGATATTAAAAATGGTATCGGTGGACATAAAGGAGATGGTACTCCTCTATCAAAAGGGGATAGGCTTCATGTGAATGAACCATCTCATATTATTACTCGAGCTATTGGGGTAAGGGCATTTAGTCGAACCTATATTAGTAGTACAGTTTCTGTTTTAAAAGGGCCAGAGTTTGGTCAATTTGATTCAAAATCCCAAGAAAATTTTTTTACTCGAGAATGGGAAGTCGATAGCAATAGCAATCGTATGGGAATTCGTTTAAAGGGAGATCCATTAGAATTTCAAAATGTAAAAGAGATGCGTTCTCAGGGTGTCTTTGAGGGTGTTATTCAAGTTCCTCCTGATGGGCAGCCAGTTGTTCTTGCTGCAGAGTGTCAAAGTACAGGGGGTTATCCTCGGATAGCGATTATCCCTCAAGCGGAATTATGGAAGTTAGCATATTTGCCAGCGAGAAATAAGGTGCGTTTTCTTTTAATTAATGAAGAAGAGGCTAGAAAAAAGTTAAGCATACAACAGCAGTATCTGAATAACTTTGAATATATTTTGCAAGAATCTTAAGAGACTTGGGAGAAAATTATGGAGAAAACAGTAGACCTTAATTGTGATTTAGGTGAAAGCTTTGGTATTTGGAAAATGGGAAACGATGAGGCTATTTTACCCTTTGTAAGTTCTATTAATATAGCATGCGGATTTCATGCCGGTGATCCAGATGTTATGCATAAAACAGTTCAGTTAGCACTAGATCATGATGTTGCTATAGGAGCCCATCCAGGTTTTGCTGATTTGCAAGGATTTGGTAGAAGAAATATAGCTATAACCGCTGAAGAGGTATATAACTTGATTATTTATCAAGTTGGGGCATTGCAAGGGTTTACTCATGCTTTAGGAGGAGACATTCATCATGTAAAACCTCATGGTGCTTTATATAATATGGGAGCAGTAAATCAAACTATTGCCTTTGCTATTGCTCAAGCTGTAGCGGATATATCTAAAGGTCATGCTATTTTATATGGCTTATCTGGGAGTGCGTTAATTGAAGCTGGAGAATCTATTGGTTTAAGAACAAAAAGTGAAGTTTTTGCAGATAGAAGTTATCAGCCAGATGGTACATTAACAGCTCGTTCCGAACCTAATGCCTTAATTACTGATCATGTTATTGCTACTGAGCAAGTTCTTCAGATGGTAAGGGAACAATCCGTAACTACCGTAACAGGAAGTACCATTCCATTAAAAGCAGAGACGATTTGTGTGCATGGTGATGGGGTTGCGGCATTAAAATTTGTGAAAAAAATTAGTCAATCTTTAACAGAACAAGGAATTAAAATTAAAGCTTAATTATCGATGAACTATCTCAAAATAGTACATTTGCTTGAAATTTAATAATTTTTGTGTAGATAAAAAATAAATTAAAAATATCTATTTGATGCTATATCTATATATGAAATAAGCCATAAAATAATAAACAATAAATATAATAGATTATCTAAAACCAAAGGAGCCATCTATGGAAAGGGATATTTCAACTCAGCCCTATAATATTAACGAGAACACAAAAGCGCGGCGTAGTGCAATTCTTGGGGCTGTTTTTTTAATGGGTCTATCTGCAATTGGGCCAGGATTTTTAACGCAAACAACTACTTTCACGATGCAGCTAGGTGCTAGTTTTGCATTTGTTATTTTCTTATCAATTATTCTTGATTTAGGTGCGCAGCTAAATATTTGGCGAATCATTACTATCTCTAATATGAGGGGACAGGATATTGCAAATAAAGTAATACCTGGTTTGGGGTATTTTATTTCTATTCTTGTCGTGATGGGTGGATTGGCTTTTAATATAGGAAACGTCGCGGGTGCCGGTTTAGGGCTAAATGTCTTTACTGGTTTATCTGTTGAAGCAGGTGCAATGATTAGTGCTGCTATTGCCATAGCTATCTTTCTTTTTAAAGAAGCAGGGCGGATTATGGATAAATTTATTCAGTTAGCCGGCATTATAATGATCTTTTTAACAATTTATATTGTACTTCAATCGGATCCTCCGGTCGGTGAGGCTGTTTATAGAACTTTTGTCCCGGATGCTCCTATTTCTGCTTTAGTCTTGGCAACTGTTACTTTGGTTGGCGGGACAGTCGGTGGTTACATTACATTTGCCGGAGCACACCGCTTATTAGATGCAGGAGTACATGGTAAGTCAGCAATTCGAGATGTTTCTAATGGGTCTTTAATGGGGATTGGCGTAACTGCAATTATGCGAGTTATTCTTTTCCTTGCAGCTCTAGGGGTGATCAGTCAAGGATTTCAATTAGCAGCTACAAATCCAGTAGCATCTGTATTTGAACATGCGGCTGGCAATATCGGATATCTGATTTTTGGTGTTATTATGTGGGCAGCTGCAGTCACGTCTGTTATAGGTGCAGCATATACATCTGTTACATTCCTTCGTATTTTTAGTAGTAAAATAGCGGAGCATCAAAATAAGGTTATTATTGCTTTTATTTTTATTTCTACAATTGTTTTTGTAAGTATTGGCCGTCCTGTAGAGATATTAATTTTTGTAGGTGCTTTAAACGGGTTAATTTTACCATTGACACTAGGTCCAATTTTATTTGCTGCTTATCGTAAAGATGTAGTGGGAGATTATAAGCACCCTGTGTGGCAAACAGTTTTTGGGGCGATAGTTGTTATTGTTATGACTATTTTAAGTGTTCAGACTTTATATCACTATATTGCTGGTTAGTTATAAGGGATTACTATTTTTTATTAGACAGAAAGCTTTAAAGAGATAACAGAGATATATTTTAGAGATGTTGTAAAAAAGAGCCACTTCATTGAAGTGGCTCTCTCTTTTACAAAATAGTCTCTGCTGATTTAACATTGAGATCGTGCAATGCTTTATTGCGGGATCTGTTGTGATCAGCTCTGATCTATTGAGATCTATTTTAATTGTTCCATAACTTCTGCTGCGAAGTCTGATTCAACAATCTCAACACCTTCACCAAGCTCTAAACGTACGAATGCGTTTACTTTTGCAGATTCTGATTTAAGAAGTTTTTCAACTGTCATATCAGGATCTTTCACGAAGCTTTGTCCGACAAGAGTAACT
>JASLEF010000168.1 GCA_030151245.1 Ignatzschineria sp.
GCTTTTTCCAAAATTGGTCCTGACGTTTGCTTGAGACCGACTCCCATCTCATAGGCAATAATATGTGCAAGCGTTGTTTTTCCTAACCCCGGTGGACCAAAAAGCAAGACATGATCCAAGGCTTCTTCTCGCTTTTTCGCAGCTTGAATGAAGATATCTAACTGCCGGCGAATCGGTGCTTGCCCAGTATAATCAGCCAATTTTTTCGGGCGAATTGCACGATCAATAATCTTATCCTCTTCTAAAGGATGTTCGCTCACAATAAGTCGATCTGATTCTAACATTGATACCTCTTGTTTTGATTGCCGATGATAAATAGTGCCGGATCATTATAATCTTTTTATAGAAAGAAGGATGATCCTTTATTTCATCGCCGGCACATCATTACTAAAATCTACAAACATTCCCCCACCCACAAGTCCTCTTTCAAAGAAAAATGTAACATTCTAGCGATCCCCCTTAAAAGCACTATTAAAATTCAAAATGATTAAAAAAGATTCCTCTCAACAGCTGACACGCAATTACTGAAACCTACAAACACTCGCACATTACAAATCAACTTTCAAAGAAATTTCTGACCCAAATATAAAAAACGCCTGAAGAGATATTTAATTATCTTCTTCAGGCGCTTACATAACCGAGAATGCCAGCTCGATCCCGATCTTACCGATCTCTTTTCGACAACAGTTAAAACGTATAATTCACTTTCGCATACGCTTGGTGATTATGGATAGACTCAAAGTTCTCAGATTGTACCGAGAAAGCTTTCAGATCCGTACGTTCTCTTAAAAGAACGACTAAATCACGGACTAAGTCCTCCACAAAGCGTGGCGTTCTATACGCATGCTCTGTTACATATTTCTCATCTGGACGCTTTAATAATGGATAGAGCTTTGATGACCCCACAGATTCCATCTCATGTAATAAGCCATCGATATCTAACGCTTCTAGTGAGGCTTGATCTTTTAAGATAAGAGAGATAGTTAAGTGTGAACGCTGCGAATGCGCACTAAACTCTGAAATCTCTTTTGAGCAAGGGCAAAGGCTTGTCACCGGCGCCATTAATATTAGCTCAAAATAATCCTCTTCACTGTTAGCATCATTGGATCTAGCAATAATTTCACAGTTAAAGTCCATCACGCTTTTAGCTTTAGATACTGGGGCAACTCTTTCAAAAAAGAGAGGAAACTTTAGATGAAACTGCGCATTTGAGGCATCTAACTTCTCTTCTAAATCCTTCAAAAGAGGTTTAATGCTTGTCAATGCAAAGGGACGATTTTGACTATCCCACACTTCAATAAAACGTGACATATGAGTGCCCTTACGCTCTTTTTGTAATGTCACAGTAAAAGCCGCTTCCATCACAGTTCCCTGCACATTGCCGCAATTACTAAATGTTAAAGGTAAGCGTAAACCACTGATTCCCACCTTTGAAATCTCAACATTTCGCTCATCTTGATACGCTTGCACATCTTTAATGGCGGTAAATTGTTCGTTACTCACGAATACTCCCTATTTCCCTGCTCTAAGAACGGTTGTTAAGCGTCGAATAAAGGCTCTACTTAAACCTTCCGACAATTCCCTTTTAATCGCTTCTTCAGCCGTTGTTTTCGCTAATGGCTCCCGCTCATTAAGAGAAAAGTCTTGAGACCTTACAAAACTCTCCGTTGGGAAAACAACTCTTCCTTGAGAATCGACGACTGAAATATTTGCACTAAGATAACTTGTATACTCTCTTTGTGCACTACTGAGATTACTTGCTAATACTCTTGTATCGTAGCTTTCATCAATAAAAATCGTTAAATCTGCTTGATCTTTTGATGCCACAAACTGTAGTTCAGATGCCAATTGTCTTTTCACATAGAACTCGATACTCTCACGAGAATATTCAGGTTCAGCACTTTCGATATAAGCCGTTTGATAAATTTCTGGAAACGAGACATCCCCTCGTAAATGAAACCCGCAACCGATCAAAAAAGTGACAATGCTAAAAAGCACAAAAAGCTTCGCTTGAATTTGTAATTTCATCTCAAAAAAACACCTTATAGGGTATAAAAAAACTTGATCAAAATCAAAGTTTACCTGTTTTTGACCTCTAAACTTTACAAATAATGACTCTCAATGGAGAGTTAGAGAGCTGATTCTACCGCACAATGAGAATTAATCCCATTGATATCATCACCCTTCTCTAAATTTATAATAAAACCCCTTATTCCCCATACTTCCAGATCATAACATCGCCCCATCAATTCCTTAAAGAAGGCCTCTAGTTTCGCAATAAACATCATTCTAATACTAATCTATACAATCTATACTTATCTGATTCCTCTCACTAAAAGAGATTCCATATCAACTCACTAAATAAAGCTGTTATAATTGGGAATTATTTTGTAGTTATTAGATGGAACTATGAGCAAACACACTAAACCAAAAGCATCAGATCATAAGCTTTTAGCTTTTGGGATCTTTCTTGCAAAAATGCTTGCACATTTACCGTTACCATTTTTGTTAGGCCTAGGAAAAATCATCGGTTGGGTCTCCTATTACGCAGCAAAAAGTCGCCGGAAGATTATTCAGCGTAACATAGAACTCTGTTTTCCAGAACTTGATAAAACAGCACAAAAAAAACTGATTAAACAAAACTTCAGCGCAATGGGGATGGCGATTTTTGAGGTCATTATTGCTTGGTATATGCCCAAAAAGCAGCTAGAAAAACATCTCGTTTATGAGGGATTAGAAAACTTAAAAGATTTTGAAGAAAGTGGTCATGGTGCTCTCCTCTTAACCCTACACATGACCCCCTTAGAGCTAGGTGGGCGAGCGATCTCTTTTAAAACAAAAGTTCGAGGGATGTATCGTCCTCATGAAAATGAGTATTACGAACATGTGCAGTATCAAGGGCGCTATGATCAGTCCGGTTTAGAACCTATCACTCGTGACGAAACCCGAAGAATGATCAAACTTCTTCGCAGTGGAGATCTCATCTGGTATGCCCCAGATCAAAATTATGGCAGCACAGATCACGTCTTTATTCCTTTTTTTGGAGTGAAGGCATTAACCATTACTGCAACTTCTACACTCTGCCGCCTAGGAAAAGCAAAAGCGCTTCCTTATTATGTCGTTCGCAAAAAAAACAAGTACCATATTATTATCAAACCGATGCTCGAAAATTTCCCAACAAAAAATTTAGAAGCAGATACACTCAGAATTAATCAGATGTTTGAAGAGTGGATTTTAGAAGCGCCAGAGCAATATCTATGGGCTCATAGACGCTTTAAAACACGCCCTAAAGGGGAACCAGACTTATATAAAAACCTATAAGTCATCGATTTAATTTGAGAAGATTCATTACAAAAAGAGGATGCTGCAGTACAATAGGCAAAATCAATAACAGATTCAGCCTTGCAATATCAAGCATCTATTTCAAAAATAAAGCCCAAAAGAGTTCCTGAAGATGAAACTGGCTAACTCTCAAAGCTTTTTTTAGGTATAATCACAGGTTAGAAATTATTTATCGCTAACAAAAAAGTGGAAATACTCTACTTTATCAATCAGATATCAATAATCTAATTCTGTACAATTTTATAGGATCAATAAGACGTGACAAGAATTACAACCCAATCAAGCTTCACTTATGATGAGCTTATCGAGTGCGCAAAAGGTAATTTATTCGGCGAAGGAAACGCACAGCTTCCAATGCCTCCAATGCTCATGGTTGACCGCATTGTTTCCATCACAGAAAAAGGTGGGAAATATGGTAAAGGCTCTATTACAGCAGAGCTTGATCTCAATCCTGATCTTTGGTTTTTCCCTTGCCACTTCATTGGCGATAGCGTAATGCCAGGCTGTCTTGGTCTTGACGCCATGTGGCAATTAGTTGGTTTCTATCTCGGTTGGATGGGCGGCAAAGGTCGTGGCCGCGCACTAGGCGCCGGCAACGTGAAATTTAGTGGTCAAGTCCTTCCTACTGCGAAAAAAATCACTTATAACATCCACATGAAGCGTGTTATTTTAAGATCTTTAACGATGGGAATTGCTGATGCAACAATGGAAGTTGATGGCAAAGAAATCTATGTCGGTGAAGATCTAAAAGTTGGTCTCTTCACACAAACGGACAACTTTTAATTTCTTGGAGGAACTTTATTAATGAAACGTGTTGTTATTACAGGCCTTGGAATTGTCTCTAGC
>JASLEF010000028.1 GCA_030151245.1 Ignatzschineria sp.
TTACTCATCAACACGGGGATAATAGGGGGGATATTACTATTAATAGCTATTTTTAGTGACTTTTTAACAGCACCACTTCTCATCGGACTTTTATTTATAACGGGTGTCTTAAATTCATTACAGTTTAGTGCAATGAATTCTTTAGCATTAGCAAAGTTAAGATCATCTTTAATTAGTGCGGGTAGTACTTTAATGTTTGTTAATCAACAGTTTTCACTAAGTCTCGGCATTGCTATAACGATGATATTATTAAATTATGCTTCACAAATATTTCCTAATATAACTTTAACTGCCCAATTTCAAGGGGTATTTATAGTGATTGGATTTATCACGCTCACCACAATGGTTATATTTAGTCGACTTCAAAGAAGAGATGGACATGAATTACTGTAAGATAGTTCTTCTTCACCGTACAAGTGGTAGAGAGGTGGAAAAAAGTATCAATTACTCCTATATACTGATTTTTTATTAGGAGGATAGAAGAAATTTCTCTGTATTTTATAAATACCGGGGATTTTTATAGGATCAATATGATCGTGATCAGCATTATTATTCGGGAAGATTATTAAATATTTTCATTAAAATGGCATTTAGTGAATCAATATCTTCCTCGGGAATACCTTCCAAACTTTTGGAGAGCATATCTCGCGTTCCTTCATAAATCGCCTTAACAGTATCAATCCCTAAAGGGCGGATTGATACCATCTTTACACGTCTATCGTGAGTAGATGTATAGGTTTCTAAAAAACCTTCATCTTCTAATTTATAGACGAGTTTGGTGACAGTCGATATTTTCATATCTGTGTATGCGACAATTTCAGAAATACTTAAATCTTGCTTAGCAGAGAGGGTATAAAGAATGCGCCTTCTGGAGTTATCAAAATCAAGGGCATGTAAGGTTGCTTCCATTGATTTGAGATAACGCGAATTTACTCGAGATAACCAGTAATAGGGAAATTTCTCAAGATTAAATTGATCATTGAAAGCGGGATAATCATTCCTATTATCAGCCATTATCTCTCTCTTCTTACTAATAAGTGGGGATGAATTATACCCATGATATAGAAAAAAAGACAGGAAAAGTTCGCTGGTTAAATCAATGTGTTATCCAATAGTATGATATTTACGATTATAATAAACTAAGCCTTTATGGTGCTCCTTTTCGTCTTTTGAGTGTATGTCGAGGATTTCACAGTAAAAAATAGAGTGCGTTCCTAATGTATGGGTTTGGATAATGCGACAGTCAAAGCTGACTAATGCATCTTCTAAGATAGGAGCTCCACTTTTTAAGGTAATCCATTGAGTGGCGGCAAAACGAGAATCTCTTTCTATTTTAGGATTCGCAAAAATAGAGGAAATCTCTTCATGGCTTTCTCGTAAGACATTTACTGCAAGTGATTCATTTTGTGAAAAATAAGGGTATAGCGCAGACTGACTATTCATACAGACAAGAAGAGTCGGAGGGCTATCTGTAACGCTACAAACAGCAGATGCCGTAAACCCATGATGACCCTCAGCCCCAGAGGTTGTAATAATATTAACTGCCCCAGTTAAATAGGACATTGCATTTCTAAATTGGAATTTATCCATCATGAGGGTGCTCCTTAGAGATTATTAATATTTTAAGATTTATTTTTTGAGTGACGTAGCGTTAATAGAATAAGGGGACCGAATAGACCAATAACACAAAGGACGATGATCCCGGCATAATCATTTTGCCAATGGTTTTCTGCCCATGTTTTTAAGATGGGGGAGATAAATCCGCCTAATGTTCCAATTGTTCCTACAAGAGCTGTACCAATAACTCTCTCTTTCCCTGAAGATAAATGAAGGGTGACTAAGTTCCATACTAAAGGTGTTGCAATCATGAAACCTGTTATAGAAACAGACATCAATAGAATAAATAGCGGAATATTATTGATTAATAGAGCTATTAAAATGGCGAAAATAGAGATTGGTAAGATGATTAGGGCTCCTTTTTTCCATTGCAGTTTTTTATCAATCTGTTTGGTCGCAAGAGGAGAAAGTATCATTGAAAAAGTCCATGGAATCGCAATTAATAAACCTATAGTTAAGCCTATATTCGTGTCTGTTAATGCTGCAAGTTGGGTTGGTAGGTAAAAAAGCAGGGCATATAAGTTCACTTGAATAGAGAAATAAATAGCAACTAAGCGCCAAATATTGCCATCTTTTAACATTTTTATGATGGAGAAGTATTCAGATGAGGTTTTATATTGCTGATTATCTAGTTCTAAGGTTTTAGAGAGGGTGTTTTTTTCATCTAATGTTAACCATTTTGAGAGATTCGGGTCATCGACTAACCAGATAAAGGCGATTAATGCGGCTAAAATCGTGATCCCTCCCTGTATTATAAAAACTAATTGCCAGTCATATAATGAGGCCATTGAGGGAAGCTCTAAAATCCAACCGGTTAGAGGGGCTCCTAAAATTAAAGCGATAGGAGCACCAAGCTGCACCAGCGCTATCGCTTGGCTTCGGGTATTCCCAGGGAACCAGTAGGAAAGATACAAAATAATTCCCGGGTAAAAGCCTGCTTCAATAATTCCTAATAGGAATCGCAAAAGATAAAAGCTAGTGGCATTGGTCATGTACATCATTGAGAATGTCACGACGCCCCAAAGAGCCATTAAGGTACTGAGCCATCGCCTTGCGCCGATCTTTTGTAAGGCTAAGTTACTCGGTATTTGAAATAATGAATAGCCAATAAAAAAGATCCCAACGCCAAAGGCAAAAGCAGAGGCATCAATACCTAAGTGTAGATCGAGCTGTTTTTTTACAAATCCTACATTGGTTCTATCTAAGATAGAGAGCGCATACATTAAAATTAAAAGAGGTAAAATTTTCCAACGTGCTTTTTTTAAAGCGCTATTAAGAAATACTTCAGATTCTCGAATTTTATCAGTTTCAATGGTTGGCATAGACTATTCCTCTAAGGAGCATCATGTAATGTTGATACTATTAAAAAATGATAATAGATAGGCATTACATGATTGAGTAAGATGATAAAACGTTAAAAGAACATACCGGCGTAAGATTAGATATCTAATACCAATCGATCTGTCTTAGCTCGAGAACAGCAGATGGCCATAAGGTCGTTATAACTTTTCTCTTCATCGGTCAGATAGAGATCTCTATGATCAGGAGTACCTTCAAGAACATCGCATAGACACGCACCGCATATTCCTTGTTCGCAGGAAACGGTGGTCTTAATGTTATGGCGAGTGAGGGCTTCAACAATCGACTCATCAGCTCCTACTTGAATAGTGACGCCACTTTTCTGAGCAACGACCTCGAAAGATTCCCCTGACTTTTCAAGATCTACTTGAAAATACTCTTTATGGATATTGCTAGACTTAAAACCTGCTTGCTCCGCCTCTGAGATTACCCAATTCATAAACGGTTCAGGACCACAGACATAAATATGTGTATGCAAATTATTCGCATGCTCTTTAAATATTGGAGGAAGACTTTCTCGATGGTTTCCACCTTGGGCTTTAAAGTGGGCAGAATAACCTTTGTTAAAAGGTTCCGATTCTAATTCCGTAATAAAAGCACTGGTTTCACGATCTCGGGAACAGTAATGGATCTCAAAAGAGCGTTGGTCATTCGCAAGGCTATATGCCATGGAGACGATAGGGGTAATACCAATACCTCCTCCTATAAGAATAGAATGCGTCGCTTCATCTACAAGTGAAAAGAGGTTCTTAGGTTGGCTAATCCAAATATTATCCCCCACTTTTAATTGATGAATGGCAAGGGAACCCCCTCGGGACTTTTGTTCTTTAAGAACCCCGATACGGTAGGAGTGATTATCGCAAGGATCATGGCAGAGAGAATATTGTCGAATAAGATTATCGTCTAAATGAATATCGATATGTGCGCCAGCTTTAATTTCTGGAAGAGGTGCCCCTGTAGTATCCGTTAAAGTAATTAATACAATATCTTTACCTTGGTGCTCAATATCAGTTACAGAAACATTTAGTAATTGTGTTTTTATATCCTCAGTCATAAGTTACCTTTCTATTTATAATTATGGTTGATTTCATCATGGCGTAGAGAGAATGTTTTATGCTGGGTTTAGCGCATAAATAAGCCGCCATTGATATCCCAAGTAGCACCCGTTGTGAAAGAGGCATCTTTACTTGCAAGCAATACAATTGCTTGACCAATAAAAGATGCATTACCTAATTGCTGTACTGGTATGGTTTGGATAATTTTTTCCAGTTGCTCGGCGGGAACAGCTTTATGAACGGCAGGAGAATCGATTGGTCCTGGTGATATTGCATTGACAGTAACGCCAGCCCCTGCAAATTCTTTTGCAAAAATTTTGGTGAGCGTGATGATAGCGCCTTTAGAGGCTGCATAATGTGCCCCTGTAGCCGTCCCACCATTTTGTCCGGCCAAAGAAGCCATATTAATGATGCGACCATAGCCTTCTGTGGCTAAGTAACGCCCAAAGAACTGACAAGATAAAAATGTTCCCCGTTGATTTACAGCAGTAATGGCATCGAACTCATCTGGGGTTATTTCTAATACCTTGGTTGTTTTGGTCATAGCTGCATTATTGACAACCACTTGTAAGGACCCCCATTCATGAATCACTTTTTCAAGAGCTGGAGCGTAATCGGATTGTTGACTAATATCTAATTTGACTGCGAGAAGCTGGTCAGGTGTTGCCTGACCGGTTTCTATAAGAGACTTAATGGTAAAATCTGCATGTGAAATATTGATATCAGCTATGACAACTTTATAGCCATTTTTTAACAATTCACATGCGATAATTTTACCTAAGCCATCTGCAGCGCCTGTAATGAGAGCGACTTGCTGCATATTTAAACTTCCTTTTATAAAATATAACCAATACCCGCTAATGGATTTGTAGCATTGACGAGGTTAATGACTTTGCGATAAATTTTAAAAGAGTCTCCTTCTTTTAGGAGCTGAAACTCTACATCTGCAACGTAATTTCTTACGGTCTCTTTACGGTGCTCCCATAAGCTTTGAGCGCATCTCACCGTTACAATATTATCTTCATCGCTTAATATACGAATGCGCGATACTGTACGGGTGGTTGTTGCTCTTGGTGTACTTGAGATCGCATGCCCACTTTCTAATCTTGTAATTCTCATACGACGCATTTCATCATTATCGTGTGCATAATTAAGATTGTTAGCATAATCAGTTTGAGTTACATCAATAGGGATAATATAAGTCCCTTCTTTTTCCCAGAGTAAAATCCACTGATCAAGTTCGTTGTGATCGAGCATATCTGCTTCTAACCATAAAAATGCGGTGACTTTATTTAATAGTTCAATATTCATCATTATTTAAGCTCCTGTCTCTTGAGACATCATTTGTTTCCACTTTTGATAAGCCGCTCGCATCCCTGTTTCCGCACTGACGTCACTTTTACGACCATCTTCAGTTTCTACTTCTCCCGGTAAGCCTCTATTGAGCATAATCCAAAGGTCTGGTCCTGCAGTGGCGCCTCTTTGTACTCGCTCCCAAGCCTCAGCATCATCTGGAGAACCAAATCCAAATGGCCCTTGGAAATATTCATGGAGTCTTAAACGATATTGATTAGCAATTTGGGGAGCGCCATCCATCGTGATGACATAGTGGTGTACTTCTGTCTCGTTGGTTGAGATTGGCTGTAACATTCTGAAAAATGCCATAGAGCAAGCAATATTAGGGAATAGATTGAGGTTGAATCCTGTCCCTCCGACCGCACGGACGATACGACGAACTTTCTCTTCTTCATGACCTTCATCTCTGAGAGCTTGGGCTAATTCGAGGAAGCGATCCGGTATCGGTCTATCTAGCTCATCATCCAGATCAACGAGCTCAGGAATCATCACCATGACACTATGACCATTCCCAAGATCCTCGACATAGCCATCTCCTTCCACGAAATCAAAAACATCTTGGGCTTGATCATCTAAGGAGCTCACAAAGGTCTTATGAACGAGCGGGAAGTGATAAGCATCCGTGGTATTTTCTAATTGTATTTTCCAGTTTCCAGGGAATCGGAAACGATGAGAACCATCAACTTTTACAGGATAACCAGCGGCCTGCTTCATAAATAGATCAATCCATTTTTTAGCAGCGCCTAAGAACTCATCAAGAGGTTCAACTTCTTGATTAAACGATGCAAAAATCATGCCATTATATTGATCGACTTTTAGGCTAATAAGTGGGAATTCGACTTTATCAATAGTATCGCCATAGCTTTCTGGGTGAGGAACGGCACGTAAAGAACCATCAAGCCCATAACTCCAACCATGATAAGGGCAGACAAAGCTATTGGCTTTACCGTGCTTATGTTCACAAACTGTCGCCGCTCTATGACGACAACGGTTAAGAAGAACATGAATCTTCCCGCGACGATCTTTTGAAACAATCACGGGCTGTTTACCGATATAGGTAGTTTTAAAGCTACCTGCATCTGGAATCTCACTCTCATGAGCAACCCAGACCCAAGAGTTGTAGAAAATCTTCTCTAACTCTTCATTGAAAATTTCCTCATCTGTATAGAGGGATGTGTGTACTCTATCGTCTAATACAAGCTCATCATATTTTCTCATTGAACTCATAAAGCTCTCCTTGGATAAATTAACAAATTAGTATTTATTGGTTTTTATTATTCGGGTACTGGAAGTTCAGCTGAACTATCCCAGTGGGATATCGGCCTACTAAAAATATTTCTAGTTTTGAAATGATCCATGAACCATTGCTGATCTTGTTTCACAAACTGAATGTCTAATTGCGCACTATTTAAGTGGGCGCGACCATCTTTAAAAGTTGAAGTTTGTAACATCAGCCAAGTCCCTGTTGCTGTCATAGCATCAGCATTTACTTGGATATTTTCAGAGGTTAAGAAATGGGCATTCATCTTAAAGTGGGCTTCACCACTTACGTAACTAGAAAACATAGCTAATATTTCCGCACGACCTTGATAGCGCCCTAAAGATTTTCGATACTTTTCTCCAACCCCTTCCCACACCGCATTTTTAGAGAATAATTCTGTCAGCGTCGTTAAAGATGTTTCTGCATTCAAGTTGTCGCACATTGACATATAGTGTGTCAGGCATTTTCGAATTGACTCAACATCTTCTAAGAGTGTGATTCTTTGAGTGAGTGAAGAAAGCATCTCCTGTTGCTTCTCTAGATCATTATTCATTGCGTAGAACCTTATCGTTGGATGATAAGCTCACGACCCATACGAGCTTCGATTTTGCAATATTTCCAAAGTTTGTATGTCCCATCACCTACTGGGGTTGTACGGAAAAAGTTGCATGCTTGGTGAACCGTTTCAATATCAGGGAAATCAGCTAAAAGATAGGTTGTCCATGGCCAGCCATCACTGGGACCGACCATACTACGATCATCATCCATGTTTCCATAAACATGAACGCCTTCTAAATCATGAATGTTGTTCCACATTTCGCCAAAAGCAGCCCAGACATTTTTAGCTTCTGCTTGAGGTGCATCGAAGAAGTTTTGATTAATACCAATGCAGAGTAAAACGCGTAATGGAGTTTTAGTTGTCATAATGAGTTATTCCTATATGATTTTAAGATTATTAAAAATACTTGATAAGTACTATAAGTAGCCAGGACCGGGATTATTCCCAAAAAGCATACTTCCAGCATTTTGGTAGGTGAATTCCCCCATGAATGCATGTTGTGTGATCACATTTGCATCATTTACATACCGAGAGAGTGGATTATCTCTATGAACACCAGCCATACCTGAGACAATTTGAATTAATCGGGTGACATCAGCAGAGACTCTAGAGGCGTGCGTACACGCTAATCTCATCGCATTGATTTTAGCTTTGGAAACAGGATCCCCTTTAAGAATTGTTTGCCAACTACTGTTCATTGTTTCGTAAAACCAGCTTCTTGCTGATTGTAGTTGTGCTTCTGCTTGGGCTATTTGGTATTGAGTTAAGGGTCTATCCCCGAGACCAGGTGCTCCTGTAATGGACTTGGAACCCTCAGACATTGAAATTAAATGATCAATTGCCGCTCTTGCGACCCCCAATCCAACGACGCACAAAACTTGTGTTGCAAAGGAGAGTGCAGGGAATCGGAAAAAGGGTTCTTCTAACACGGAAGGATTGCCTCTTACAAATACCCAATCATCCGCTACAAAGGCATCTTTAACGATAATGTCGTGGCTTCCTGTTCCTTTTAAACCTGTCATATCCCAATTGTCTTCTATCACAACATCTTCGGCGGGAATGACTGCGGTATGAGGTAGCCCAAAACTATTATCGTTTTTTTGAGGAATAAATCCGACGCCAAATAAAGTCGCTGATTTACAGCCACTAGAGTAGCGCCATCGACCATTAATGCGATAACCATTTTTTTCACGGGTCGCCGGTTGTGGCGGGAATATGCCGCCGGCAAAGATCACATCAGGGCTCTCTTTATAAATCTTTGTTAAGGTTTCGACAGGAAGTCCTCCAAGGTAAATGGGGCTCATACCAAAACTCGCAACCCAACCTGCAGAACCATCTGCCATTGAGATTTTTTCGATTAGTTCACAAAACTCGGTGGGTGAAACACCATCCCCTCCAAAGCGTTTGGGAACAAGGGCGCGATAAATGCCAATCTCTTTAAATTTTTGAATAATATCTTCTGAAATAAAGGCTTGATTATCAAACTCAGAGGTTAAGGCGCGTTGTTTAATTTCAATGATTAAATCTTGTAAATTAGCGGTGCGGGTTCCATCTATAGCAGTTTGTTCAGTAAAAGACATAAAGAGTACTCCTTACTTGTTGTAATTGCTGCAAACCTTGTATCAATGACGTGCGATTAGAAAGCACATACAGATTTGCCTGCACGAATACGAATATTGATTATTGGTATTTGGTGTTTTATTACATGTATTGCGCGATTAATTCGCTAGCAGCACATAAAAATTCATCATCACCTTTGCGTGTAACAAGTTGTAGTCCGACAGGAGCACCACATTGGCTGAGCAGAGGGATGGAGATAGCTGGGTGACCAGAAAGATTAAAAGGTCTTACTAAGGCTGTAATATTTAAAAGTGCATTAGTATTGCCAGCATCTACCAACTTTACAGGAATATCGGGCATTGTTGGCAATGCAATAATCCGGTGCTTCTCTAATAATTGATCAATTTCGTCTGAGAATTTGCGACGGATAACTTCTGCTTCTTTGACATCAGTTTCAGAGGTTAAGGCGGCTTTTTCAATTCGGCTGGCAACATCTGCCCCTACTTTTCCGGAGGATAATAGATATTGAAACGCGCTACTTGTTTCGGCGTTAATAATACTCATACCTGAGGTGTAGGCCTGATCAAAATATTGAGAATGAATAATTTTTTTAGCTTGAGGTAGTTTATTTAAAAGCTGTTGGATCGTTGCAAGAACTATTTCCGTCGCAGAAACTGCTAGTACTCCAATACTAAATTCAGGAATAGTATTCATTGGCTTAAAGGTCGGGTCAATAATTTTCATTGCGTTAATCAGCATGGGCATATCCCTGCTAAAAGGACCAACACAGTCCAAACTTGATGTTTCTGGTAAAATGCCAGCCCTGCTAATTCGACCAAAGGTTGGCTTTAATCCAAATATGCCACAACAACAGGCAGGAACTCGGATAGATCCTCCGGTATCTGTACCGATACTAAAATCAACAATGTTAGCGGCAACGGCAGCAGCTGAGCCACTTGAAGATCCCCCTGGAATGAGTTCTGGGAACTTTGGATTAGGAGAAGTTCCCATCCAGTTATTAATGCCGGTGACTCCAAAGGCCAACTCATGCATTGAGGCTTTCCCTATAATTTCGCAATCAGCTTCGAGTAATTGATCTACAATCGCAGCATTTTTAAGTGCCGGCGGGGTGTTTTCTAAGGATTGAGATCCTGCATAAGTAGGGTAACCACTAATGTCTACGCTGTCTTTTATCGCTACCTTATAGGACGATCCTCCAATCCCTATTGGGGTTGTGATGATATTCATTTCTGCTTCCTCGCTTTTTATGGTTATTTTTTATTTTTGTTATCATTTTTGTTCTAATTTTTATATTAGTTGAATATTCAAGTAATTTCATCATTGAATGGTTTGAATGAAAAGTCAACAAAAAAAGATAAATATTTGTCAATATTTAAAATGCTAAATATAGATTGACATCAATGAGCTTATTTGACTAAAGTCAAGAAGAGGCTACAAAGTTCAAAAAATACGCATAAAAGAGCAGAACAACTATTAAAAAATAATAAAAAAATGATAACTACAACAAGAGCCTCAGCGTAAAACCAAAGGAATTTAGATAGGGCATTTCAGCATTTGGATGTTTAAAATCAAGGAGGAAAAAATGATTTTCAATAAAGTCATTCCAATATAGTTGCATACTCTAAAGTCGCTAAAGACTTAGATCCTAGTTGAACCAATTCAATAAAAATCATTTCAATGAAATATTTAAAGATATTTTATAGGGTTACCTCGTCTTTATTTTTCATAGAAATATATACCCATTAGCCCCAAAGAGGATAATAATCTATGAGA
>JASLEF010000106.1 GCA_030151245.1 Ignatzschineria sp.
AATTATGCTAAATCGCTATCCTCTTTGGAAAAACATTCTGATTTTTGGGGTCATTGTTCTCTGTACGATCTTGGCACTGCCAAACCTCTTTGGAGAAGATCCTTCTATCCAAATCTCCCCGACAAGAGATACACAAATCAACCAAGCATTAGTTGAGCAAGTTGACGCTGTTCTGAAAAAGAATAACTTTGATGTAAAACGCATTGAAGAGAGTGATGATCAACTTCTTGTTCGCTTTAAAGACACAGAAGAGCAACTTAAAGCTAAAGATCTGCTTGATGGTGTATTACAAGATCAATATCTCACAGCATTAAACCTTGCTCCCGATATGCCGCACTGGCTTTCAGGTCTGGGGTTACAACCAATGTATCTAGGTCTTGATCTTCGTGGTGGCGTTCACTTTTTACTCGAAATTGATATGGATGGGCTGATTAACCAGCTCACCAATACTTATGCTGAAAGCATTCGGGCCAACCTTACTGAAAAAGGGTTAACCCCACTCATTGAAGTCTCTAATGCACAGACAATTACCGCCTCGTTTGCAAATGCAAATGAAGCAAACCGTGCAAGACAACTTCTCGCAAATAATCAATCGTTCATGGAACTCAGCTTTGATAGCACTGGTAATCGCTTAACTGCCAATATCAGCAACAAAGAGATCAATGAACGTAAAGCTAGCGCAGTGGTACAAAATATCGCCACTCTGCGTAATCGTGTCAACGAACTAGGCGTTGCCGAACCAATCATTCAACAACAAGGCCTAGATCGTATTGTTGTTCAGCTCCCAGGGATTCAAGATACAACTCGTGCCAAAGAAATTCTTGGAACCACAGCAACACTTGAGTTTCGTATCGTTGATGACCGCTCTAGTACAGAAGCTCATCGCGCACTAGAAACAGGTCGAGCACCGTTAGGTACCAAACTATATCAAACACGCGATGGGGTTCCCTACCTCTTAAAACGCCAAGTGATTTTAACGGGTGAATCCATCGTTAAAGCAACTGCGGGCTTAAATCCGGAAACCAATCTTCCTGAAGTTTATATTACATTAGACTCCAAAGGTGCTGATCGATTTGCGGAAGGGACAAAAGCTAACGTTAAAAAACCAATGGCAACTGTTTTTATCGAAAACAAACTGCAAACAACTTTCGATAAGGATGGCAATGAAATTCGCAAAAGCATCACCACAGAAGAGATTGCTAACGTTGCTACAATTCAACAACAACTCTTCTCTAACTTCTCTATTTCGGGAATTAATTCATTACAAGAAGCTAACAATCTTGCTATTACCCTAAGCTCAGGCGCTCTAGCGGCTCCGATTCATATCATTGAAGAACGCACGATTGGTCCTAGCGCGGGTAAAGAGAACGTACAACGAGGTGTTGATGCCGCTGTTTATGGGCTTTTAATGGTCATGGTCTTCATGGTTTTCCGTTACCGTGGTTTCGGTATGGTTGCCAATGTCGCGCTAATTGCGAACCTTATTTTAATCTTAGCGGTACTCTCTCTCTTACAAGCCACCTTAACGCTTCCTGGTATTGCCGGTATCGTCCTATCTTTGGGAATGAGTGTCGACGCCAACGTCCTCATCAATGAACGGATACGAGAAGATTTACGCAAAGGCAGCACACCACAACAAGCGATTAACAATGGTTTCGGTAAAGCGTTCGGGACGATTATGGATGCGAACTTAACGAGCCTCTTCTCGGCAGTCGCACTCTTCTTCATTGGATCAGGTCCTATCAAAGGATTCGCCGTCACCCTCTCTGTCGGGATTATCACCTCAGTATTTACCGCTGTTTATTTCAACCGTGCGATTATCAACCTTCTCTATGGAGGACGCCGTACTGTGAAAAAACTCTCTGTCGGTGGTCGTGAACGCTTGAAAATTTTCTCAGGCCAAACAACATATAACTTCATGAAGTATGCCAAAGTCTGGATTGGCGCATGTGCTGTTGTCTGTATCCTTGCCATAGGTATCTCTGTCACCAATGGCTTTAAACTAGGATTAGATTTCACCGGTGGTACAGAAATTGAAGCGGTATATCAATCTCCTGTAGATATTGATACTGTTCGTTCAAAACTGGAAGCGGAAGGATTTGAATCTGTTGTCGCCCAACATTTTGGCTCTGCACGAAATGTCTTAATTAATATTCCAACAACAGCGGACATCGAAGAGACAACCGCAGTAACAGATGCTTTAACGATGGCATTAACGCTCCCTGACAACCCTATGACAATCCAAAAAATTGACTATATCGGGGCAAAAGTTGGAAGCGAGTTAGTATCAGATGGCGTCATGGCTTCGGCTCTTGCGATTTTCTTAATCCTTGTCTATATCTGGTTTAGATTCGAATGGAAGTTAGCTATGGGGACGATTCTGTCAACCGTTCATGATGGGCTTTTTGTGGTCGCGGCCTTCTCTGTTCTGGGACTGGAATTTGATTTAACCTCTCTTGCAGCAATTTTAGCGGTAATCGGCTACTCAGTGAACGATACAGTCGTTATCCTAGACCGTATTCGTGAGAACTTTAGACTTGATCGTACAAGCACACCTAAACAGATCATTAATGCTTCGATTAACCAAACACTCTCAAGAACAGTGATGACATCATTGACAACCTTCTTAGCAGTGCTCGCACTCTATATTTTCGGTGGTCAGGTTATTCACTCATTCTCACTTATTATGTTAATTGGGATTGTGGTTGCAACCTACTCCTCAATCTTTATTGCAGCCGCCGGCGCTTATGTCTTAGGTCTTAAACGTGATGACTTAATTCCTGCGCCTGTTAGTAAAGAAGATGGACAAGAGGTGATTGATGAAGGCGATAATGAAAGTAATCTTACTCACTAAACCTCGCACTCATCAGACAATATAACCATCGTATTAAAAACCTTTACATCTCTCGGGGTGCAAAGGTTTTTATTCATTTGGGGTTTTGTTAGAATAAGGGGCTGTGTAATGGTTTGTGCTAGAATAGCAAGAGTCATTGTATACACTATTTTTTACCGATTTATTTGCAAAAGGATTGTACATCTTGCGGCAGGCTGTTCCTAAAAAACCAAAAACATCTACGGTCATTCTCTCTGTTTTCTCTAAAACAGTGGGAGTTGTGCTTTTTGCGGCAACGGTTCTTATTGCCCTCGCAATAGCCGTTAGCCTCTATAGCTACCATCCTGCTGATCCGGCCTGGAGTAGTGCGACGGCAGAAACTGGTGTCATCCATAATATTGCAGGGGAAAAAGGGGCTTATTTTGCCGATATTATCCTTTCAGCCATCGGTAGCACGGCTTGGCTCCTGCCAATTCTATTGATCGGATTTGGGTATCAATTATTTCTCAAACGCAAACTCTTAACGATCTCCCTAGATAAAATTAGTTTTAGACTCCTAGGCGTTTTAATCACCATCTTCTCGCTAGCAGCTCTATTAGACCTTCATAGCGGAAATGGGGGCATGATGGGGGGCTTTATAGGGACTGAGCTAATCCAACTCATCAGCACCGCCCTGTCGATAGATCATCAAACCCTAATCTATATTACAAAAATTGGCTTTGCGATCCTCACCTTCATCGGTTTTTATCTCATCACAGGAATGGGGCCTATCGGCTGGGCAGACTATTCCGGTGCTCTACTCTTCACAATCATCAACACCATTTTCCCAAAAAAAAAGGAGCATGAGTTTGATCGAAATGAGCCACTTCCTGATCACGATGGCAATATTGACCAAGAGACAATTGACCGAATGCTCGATAACAATGAGCGTAAAGCACCAAGCTTTTTCAATAAAATTTTCGCTTCTAAAGATTCTGGAAAAACAGAGAGCAATCATGATTTCATTGAGATCGATGAATCTCTCTTAACTGAAGATGAATACCAAACAAATGCGCCAATCCAAGATCCACTCTTTAATAGTTACAACTATAGCCCGCTTGAAGAAGAACAAACTGAATTAGAAGACGATGCAATGAATGATAATAACAATATCCCCCCTATTTTCAGAAACCTCCAAAAAACAGCTACTGATCATGAAGCTCATAAAGCATCCCTCAAAGGAGAAGTAGCTCAAGATTTTAAAATCAACCCTCTAGAGCCCAAAATTGATGAATGGGATCAGTTTATCCGTGCCCCGCAGACAGAGGAGTCCATTACAGAAGAGATCCCCACCATCAGCGAGGAAGAGAGTGAGAAAACAGGAATCCCCTCTATCTTTAAAAATCTCTTTAAAGCACGTAAAAAGAAACATATCTCTATTGCAGATAGCCAGAAAGTTGAGCCATCTCTAGTCACTGAGTCCTCTGTAACAAGCGAAGCAGACTCACAGATCTCTGCTGAAGTGACGCCGACAATCACAAGCTATGATGCTGCACCTGTTGCTCAATCTTTCGAAGACGAGGAACCCACCCCTGCGATCACCGTCAATGATCAGCCAATTACTCCTTCTTCACTACAGTTCTCTATTAGTGACAATATGACGGAAACAGCCGAAGAAATGGATTTAGAATTTCCCCTACCAGAAACTGAGGTGGAGGATTTTGAAATCGAAATGCCGGAAACGACGCCCACAGAAGAACCCTCATCTACCTCTTCCGCAGAAACAGCTTCTGAAAAGCCAACATATGTAGGTCATGAAATTGATCCTCGTTCAGGGATGCCGATTCCTGTTAAAGCCCCAAAAGAATATCCTATGGCAGGAAGATTACCGGGGTTAGACCTTCTTGGAAATCCACCGCCTGTAACGGAGAGCTACGACGCTCTCGAACTCCAGGAGTTTGCACGCTTAATCGAAGATCAATTTAAAAACTTTAATATCGAAGTTAAAGTTGTCAATATTGAGCCAGGTCCAGTGATCACGCGCTTTGAATTAGATTTAGCACCTGGGGTAAAGATTGCTCAAATTAACAATCTTAATAAAGATATTGCTCGCGCATTAGCTGTGACTAGCGTTCGTATCGTGGATATCATTCCCGGAAAACCTTACATAGGCCTTGAAATCCCGAATAAAAATCGTCAAAACGTCTATTTTAAAGAAGGTCTTTATGCAGACGCGTATCGCAATAGCAAACACCCATTAACCATTCTTTTAGGGAAAGACGTTTCAGGAAAACAGGTGGTGGCAAACTTAATGAAAATGCCGCATCTTCTTATAGCCGGAACAACAGGGTCAGGAAAATCCGTTGGGATTAACACAATTTTATTAAGCTTACTTTACAAAGCACATCCTGAAGATCTTCGCCTTATCTTAATTGACCCTAAAATGCTCGAACTCTCTGTCTATGATGATATACCGCATCTTCTAGCACCGGTTGTTACTGACATGAAAGAGTCTGCTAATGCGTTAAGATGGGCCGTTATGGAGATGGAACGCCGCTTCCTTCTGATGAGTAAGCTTCGTGTACGGAACATTGATGGTTTTAATCAAAAAGTAAAAGAGGCTATTAATAATCAACAACCGATTAAAGACCCTTTATGGGATGCATCGCGAGAAGTATCTGATCACGTTACAGCACCGGATTTAAAACCTCTTCCCTATATCGTTGTCGTCATTGATGAGCTTGCGGATATGATGATGACTGTTGGCAAGGCTGTTGAAGAGCTCATTGCACGCTTAACGCAAAAAGCTCGCGCTGCAGGAATTCATATGGTCGTAGCAACGCAAAGACCTTCGGTAGATGTCATTACAGGTTTGATCAAGTCTAACATCCCAAGCCGTATTGCATTTCAGGTCTCCACGAAAATTGACTCACGAACGATTATCGACCAACAAGGTGCCGAAAACTTATTAGGACGAGGAGATATGCTCTACTTCCCTACTGGCGAGCCCTTCCCAATTCGCGTTCACGGAGCATTTGTTGATGACAACGAGGTGAACCGCGTGACAGACTTTTTACGTTTAACGGGTCCCACCGATTACGTTGAAGAGATCTTAAAAGAGCCCACGGAAGAGATTCCAGGACTATCAGAAAATGCCTCAGGCTTTGTACCATCACCAGAAGATGTCGAAGATGTCCTCTATGATGAGGCCGTTAAAATAGTTTTAGAAGATCAACGACCAACCATCTCCTATGTCCAGAGAAAATTGCGCATTGGTTACCAAAGAGCAGCTCGTCTCATTGAAGCGATGGAAGAACAAGGAATTGTTTCAGCTCCTGCGAATAATGGGAATCGTGAAATACTTGTGAATTACGAGAAGTAAACTCTCATAATCCACGCATCATCAATCATGCTTTAAACCATATTTTAAAAAGAGAAAGAGAAAAAGAACATCATGTTACAAACCGAATTAGAACATCTTTATACCGAATCTACCGATCACTGTATTCCTGTAGAAATGGCAATATCGACAGCTGACCTCTCTCTTACAGATGCTCAAAAAAAGTATCTCTCTAGCTTAAAGCAAGATCAAGCACTCAAAGCAGGGGAAGTCATTCCCCTCTATAACGATATGGGCGATATTGAAAGAGTGATCGTAGGTCACAACCAAGCAGAGCCTTTTTTTACCCTTGGTGATAGCTACAAGACACTCCCTTTTGGTCATTATCAACTCCCTGATTCACTCACCCTTGATGAGCAATATCAACACTTGCTCGCTTTTGGGTTAGGCGCTTATCAATTTGATCAGTATAAAAAATGCAATAAACGCCCCGTATTATTTCACCTCCCAGAACCCCTCTCGGCAAGAGTAAAACGCGCTTTAAGCGCCCATTACTTAACAAGGGATCTTATTAATGAACCAGCCAATGCTCTCAACCCTGATAATTTTGTCACACAAATTCGAGCAGAACTTTCAGGTCTTAATGCAAACATTAAGGAGATTGTTGGTACCGATCTCCTAAAACACAACTTCCCACTAATCTATACCGTTGGTGCAGCAAGTAAATATCACCCGCGTTTAATTGAAATTATCTCTGAAAAAGAGAATACCCCGACCTTAACCTTGGTAGGAAAAGGGGTGACTTTTGATTCTGGGGGACTAGATATTAAACCCTCAAATGGAATGCGTTATATGCAGAAAGATATGGGTGGTGCTGCACACATGCTTGCTCTAGCAAAGTGGATTCTTCAAGAAGAATGGAATATCTCACTTCGCGTGATATTGCCAATTGTTGAAAATAGCATATCTGAATGTTCAATGCGCCCCGGCGATATTGTTAAAAGTCGCAATGGTATGAGCGTTGAAATTGATAATACAGATGCGGAAGGTCGTTTAATTCTCTGTGACGCCTTAACATATGCCTTAGAAAAACCTTGTGATTTCCTACTAGACTTTGCAACATTAACAGGGGCCGCTCGCGTAGCCTTAGGCACAGAAATACCTGCGCTATTTACTACAGATGATTCTTTTGCAACGTTGATGAGCCAAAAATCTATCCAAAATAACGATACTGTTTGGCGCCTACCATTTCATCAACCTTATAATGATTGGATTACCTCTGATAATGCTGACATCAGCAATTCAGGAAGCGTTCCTTATGCCGGCGCCATTACGGCGGCACTCTTTTTAGAACAATTTGTGACTGATCACAAAGTCCCTTATGCCCACGTTGATGTTATGGCTTGGAATATTCGCCATCGCCCAGGAAGACCTAAAGGTGGTGAAGCAATGGGATTAAGAGCAGCATTTGAAGCTTTAAAATCACACTTCAACTGTTAAGGGTAGCTTAACAAGAGATAAGACAGATATACCGTAGATTGCTAACGAAAAACTTCACGATGGCAATCTATGGAGTTCTTAAAAAATAAGTTGTACACTAAAAAGGTTCGACCTCATCATTAGAGTTCGTATTAACCTATTATGTATTCGTTTTAGCAGCACATCCCTCTTTAATCTATTGATTAACAAGATGAATAATCCTCGCAGTTTTCTCGGGGCTTTTTTTATAAATGCTCAAAAAACGTTGCATGAACAAATGTAAATGGCAAATATACAAAATCATCATTAAATTCACATGATTTACGTTATATTTGACGTTTACCTCCTTAATCCTTAACACACCGAATATATAGTGAATGAAAAAGATAATCCGTAACCTACTCGCGATTCACCTTATTATCACTAGTGTGATCGCTTTTGCCTTTGCCGAAACAGGCTTCTCTGCTTTCGTTGTTGATCATCGTAGCGGAAAAGCTATTTATGAGCATGATGTCGATGCGAGACGCTACCCTGCATCGCTGACAAAAGTCATGACGCTCTATATTGTCTTTGAAGATCTCTCAAAAGGGAAACTGAGTCTTAATACAAAAGTCCCCTTCTCTGCAAAAGCAGCGGCGCAGCCCCCTTCAAAAATTGGCGCAAAAGAAGGCAGCGCTATCACTTTAGATACCGCCATTAAAGCCTTAATCGTTAAATCAGCCAACGACGTTGCACTGGCAGTTGCCGAAAAAGTCAGCGGCTCTGAAGAGGCTTTTGCAAAACGCATGAATGCAACCGCTAAACGCTTAGGGATGCATAGCAGTAACTTTGTGAATCCCCATGGACTATTTAATCCCAATCAATACACCACCGCAAGAGATATGATTAAGCTAGGAATTGCGATTCATAATCACTTTCCAAAGTATTACCCTCTCTTCAAAACGCCTTCTTTTGATTACAACGGTGTCACTTTCACCTCTCACAACCGTGTTAATAGAGATTTCCCCGGTGCTGATGGCATCAAAACAGGTTATATCCGCAAATCAGGCTTTAACCTTATGACAAGTGCTCAGCGCAATAATAACCGCGTATTTGCAGTCGTATTAGGAGGAAGAACAACACAGCTTCGAGATAATCTCATGATCTCTATGCTTGATGAAAGCTTCACATCAGGGTATCGCGGCCGCTCAGTGAGAGAGATTTCACCACATATTACCAAAGATATGACGGTCCTCTTCACCCCTACTAAAACCGTCACCAGTGACAAGACCGTTCTTACTAATAATAAGCGCCCTCAGCCCTCTAAGCCTAATACTGCAATTGTTACCGCACCACCAAAGCCAAAAGTCAATACGCCAGTGGAAGCTACCATGCCAACCCTAGTGTTAGAGTCGGCCTCTGAATATACCCCTGCAGGAGATTACCATCCCGGCAATGCGCCGATTCGTGGTCCGATTGTCAGTGCCTCAGGATCTAGTCATGCGGTACAAGTAGGGGCTTTTAAAGATTACAATGCAGCTCGAGATAAAGCACGCCAAGCCTACGAGAAGGTTCGCAATGGTAATGTTCAGATCTTCAACACTGGAGAATATTATCGCGCCCTACTTTCAGGTATGAACGAACGAGAAGCAGAAGCAACATGCCAAAAGCTTCGCCAACAACAAACTGACTGTTTCGTGATTTTTCTTTAAT
>JASLEF010000107.1 GCA_030151245.1 Ignatzschineria sp.
TTAGCATGTCAGCGGCATTCTGCATTGTTGGCAGATCGCTTTTGCTTCCCATAATAATGGCGACTTTCTGTTTTTTCATTGAGAAATTCAATCCACAAATTAGATAGATATCAACCGGAGCTAGATGCCGGCTTTGAGTGACTGATTCTATCTGCAACCTTGATTTTAGTCAATAGCATTTTCGCTATTTTTTGGACAACTATTGACCTTCTCCTAAAATGCGCGCGAATCTCAAAAATAGCTGATTATGAAAGAATTTTTAGCTAAAGATTGTTCCCTAAAAGCTATCGTTTTTGTCGATATCAATGAACAGGATTAGAGATACTTCATCCCGCCTAAAAAACGATAAAAAAAACTCTCACTCACGCTACCTCTTCAAGTGACAGAGCAGTAAAAAGATTAAACTCAATGCTATTAAACTCAATGCTCAAAACAATATATTTTTAAATATAACATCAAACAAACCATCACCCCCAACTCCCATTCCGAGGATATCTCTCCCTATCCGTCATCCCCGCGACCTCCCCCGCGAAATGCTTCCTATTTCCTATTCTCTACTCCGCCTTTCTATGAAGATGACCTTTCTCACGTGGCTCTCTCCCTCTCTCTTCAGTTCCGCTCTCCTATCGCACCTATTTCATCAATAGATGAGCCGCGTCATTCTTATAAGTCATCATTGATAGGACAGAGTTATCGGTTATGAGACAGACCATACTCTGCTTTTCTATTTCGCCACGATTGATCACCAAAAGATGATCTTCCCTCATTTAGTTTTGAATGAAGTCCTCGAAGGGTTACCGCCCTGCAAATATCTGCAAGCTCGTTAAGCCACTCTCTTAAAATCGAAGAAGGCGAATCATTTCTACAGATAATTTCACAGATAAATGACCTCCTCACTACAATTTAAGCTGACAATATGATTCAATATCCTTAAATGCAATTTCACTTTAAATTGCGGGTATCAACCCTTTTCAATCATCGTCACAAAAAAGACATTCATATGACCACTACGGCACTCACCATCGTATTGACTGCGTTCTTTAGCGCACTACTTCTTTATCTCTTTTTTCATCATTACCATAAACTTCGAAAAGCTCGCCGTCTTTGCGATACTGCTTTTCATGATGTTGAAAATTTACAAGCACAACTCATTACACGTTCAGCGCCGGTGATAGCCACAACTCAAAAAGTTCTACGGGATGAGGCGGATCTTTTTCAAGAGATAAAAATCATCACGACTGCGCAAGGTCCTCGTTCTTTAGAAGAGCGTATTCACAACATCTTACTTCTCAGACATAAACTCAATAAACTCCATCGCCGCTCCTTGAGTCATGTAGAGCTTAAAGATGATGCAGAGCTTAATGCCCTTTGGATCAAAGTGGAGATTACCAATCGTAATATCGATGAGTCCGCCTCTTTTTACAATGATGCAGTACATGACTACAAAGATCTCATATCAGAGTTCCCGGCATCTATGCTTGCAGAGATTTTACAATATCCCACTTATCATCGAATTTAGGTAAGATAAATTCTATTGACCGCAGTGAAGGGAGTAGTCGCACCGATCATTCTCCTAGCGATTTTTCAATACCCATCCAAACCGCCTGCAAAGAGAAAGCATTAGAAACGCTGAATCAGCGCTGCGAAAGAAGCCCTCATCCCATCACTTCTGACAATGACGTTATAGATTCAAGTTTTAAGGGATCAAAAAATTTTTCTTACGATAATCTAAGAAAGAGGCTGTTTTAGCCTTCAATCGCACCTTATAATATCTCGTCCCTCGCCAATACTGACTACTGCCTGTAAAAGTAAACGTTATCTCTTGCAAGGTTGCATTTTTACTGGGGAATGTCAGCTCATATAAGGGACCTAACTCCATCGTTCGCTCTGGCTGCCCATAACTTTCAACCATTCTCTCAATAAATCTATCCAGATAATCTTCTTTAACATAACGTTTGATCTCTACAGACTTTACAACATCATCCAACGTTTCTATTTTAATTTTGGGATGAAGAAGAGAAAATTCTAAATAACTCATATCTCTCTCTTTTCCAGTCGCACGCTTTTCATAAGAGAGCTCTTTATATCGCATCTCACCAACAGAAAAGTTGCTTAATGTTGTATAGTCAGAAATATTAGGGACTTCAGAAACATTAATTCCCAACGTCACATCATAAAATTTCTCGGGGCTTTCGCTACACCCCATCACAATGAAAGATATTGCCACTATTAAAGATAATAACCGCATAAAGCCTGTCCTCAAATTAAGTAAAAATCTGCTTATAAAAACAGCTGACACGTTATCATAAATAATATTACCTACAACGAATTTAATAAAATATCATATACTTAAATCAATTTAATCTCTTCTTGATGGCTGACTTTTAATTTCACTATTTTCTTTCCAAAGTAATCAGTACAATAAACATCACTATGATCATCAAAACAGAGGATATCTACTGATGGATAGCTACCAATTGCTCTCTACTAAAGTCTATAACTTTGATAAACCAATCGGCGCGTCATTTGGAGATATTGAATTTTATGAATCCTGTTTAAACCAACTCTCAACAAAAAGCCTTATTCTTGAGCCAGCAGATGGTACAGGTCGATTGATGATTCCTACCGGTACTTTTTTACTAAATGCAGTGACCATCAATAGCCAATCAATAATCTTAATTCCATTACCCCACCTTTAAAGCCTAGTTCCATGACTCAAAACACCGATTCCCCCATTTTCAATCATCTCTCTAAAAAATTTACTCGCAACATCTATGATTCCTTTAAAGGAAAGCTACGTCTAGCGATTTTAGAGCGAGATTTTGAGGCGCTATCTCTTAATGAATCGCCGCTCTCAATTTTAGATATTGGCGCAGGCCAAGGACAATTTGCCGGCATTTTAGCAGAAAAAGGCCATTCACTGACCTTGGTAGAACCTGCCATCGAGATGCTAGAGCTTGCTAAAGCCCGTTTTAAAGAACGCGCTTTGAGTGCGGAATTTCATCACGCTTATCTTGCGGACCTTCCCACAATGACGCTCCCGCAATTTGATCTTATTACCTGCCACGCGATGCTCGAATGGTTGCCGGAGCCGTTCGCTTTTTTCGAGATTATCGCACCACTTCTCAAAAAAGGCGGAAAACTCTCTCTCCTCTTTTATAATCGTGAAGGGCTGATTTATCACAACCTGATCCGCGGAAACTTTCATTATGTGGAGCGAGGAAAATTTAGTGGCGAAAAAGGGGGTTTTACCCCCATCTCTCCGATTGATCCCCACATACTTGAAGCGCATCTCACCGACAAGGGTTACACCATCTTAAAAAAGAGCGGCATTCGCACCTATTATGACTTTATGAGTCGGGAAGCCCGAAATCGTATTAGTGAGGAAGATCATTTACGAATGGAGCTACAATATTCTGAAAGTGCAGATTATTTACCTCATGCCCGCTATCTGCATTGGATGATGGAAAAGAGATAACCTCTCACGATCTTCTGACAATAAAAAGTTGATTTTGCGTGATCGAAACTCTATTCTGTACTATCGTAAATAGTTATTATGAACGCCGTACCCCCCTCTTGTATTAGCGAGATAAATCCCGTGTCTATTGTCGATCAGCCTCGTTTATTTCTTAAAAAACTCCTGCGATGCTTTCTACTCATCTCCTTGCTAACCACTGCTCAAGCCGATGTGATCTTTCTACAAAATGGTGATCGGATTAGTGGCAAAATCTTCTTAATTGAAGAGAATACCGTCCATGTCAAAACAGATTATGCCGGCATTTTACAACTCAATAACCGTAATATTGTCCAATTTTCCTTATCAACCCCGGTCTCTGTTAAAGAGAGCCGATTTACAGAGAGTATCCCTGCTACAGAAGTTGTTTACGATGTCTCTCGAAAAGGGGGTGAAAATAGACTTTTTATCAAGAGTCATGGTCTGCCTAAATCAATCCCATTTAATAAAGAGCTTGTCGTGGCAAAGGTCAATGGGGCTACCTTAAAAGCTCAAGAATGGAAACATTCTGGCAATGTCGATCTTAGCGCAAACTTTGACCAAGATAGCTCTAAAACCGCGCGCTATCGCTTTAAAGGTCTTTATAAGCTTGAACATAACCTATGGCGACATGGATTTACCGGCAACATCTACCGTAAACGCGATAATGATCGCACAAAGAGTTATTACTATAATGTGGGTTATTCCGTTGACCGCTTCTTTACCCGTAGCCTCTTCTGGCAAGGCTCTATTGATTATCAATATGATTGGATTGAAGATATCCGTGAAAATTTTCTGGTGGGAGCCGGTCCGGGCTGGCAAGTATGGGATGATGCACGTTCAAGCTTATCATTGGCAACACTTCTCAACTATCAAGAGCTTCATTTTAAAGAGGGAGATGATTCTAGCAATCCGCTCATGACACTTAAATGGGATTATCAGCAGTACCTCCTTAATCAACAGTTCAAGTTCTCTAGTACCGGGACGGTGGGGCGAAGCTTTAATCAAGATGTCACCTTAGATCTTAATCTTAATGCCACACTTGCCTATAAACTGACCGATTCCTTATCACTAAATACAGGCTTTCAATTTGAGCGATTAAAAGCAAAACGAGGAGATTCTAAAAATAGAAGCTTCTCCCTTGGAATCGGCTATCAGTGGTAACTTATTGCCACTCCATCTCATCTTCACCAAGATCTTGATTTAGTTATAAAAAACTATAATTTATCGTCGCTATTTGCTATTGTGAGATCTGATTTTCAATCGTTAGTGCCTCTCCTATTACCTATAGATTTAAAAAACACGATATCCATCAACAAACCTTAAAATCCGTTATGAAACTTCTCCTTCGTCTATTTCTGCTGGCAGTAGGAATCATTCTTCTTATCGATAGCTTGGTACTTTTCGCAATGGGCCGCATCAATTTTGGCACCATCGTCCCTTTTATTATAGGACTCATATTTTTCACTACAGCATTTTATTATCAAAGAATTCAGCAATTCTTGCAAAAGAGCTGTTTATTAAAGCTCTTTTGGCGTTTAAGCTGGGGATTTTTCACTCTTTGGGCGATCACCCTATTTTGTTTTTTTGGTTATATCCATCAGCAAAATAACCTTGCTGATGAGATCAAAGAGAGCGATATTATGATTATTTTAGGTTCCGGTTTAGTGAAAGATAAACCCTCCCCTATTTTAGCAGAACGGCTAGATAGAGCCGTGGAATTACTACAGATAGCAACCCCCGATAAAATTATCGTGACCGGTAGTTTCACGGCAACAAAAAATCTGACGGTTGCAGAAGCAATGGCACGTTATTTAATCGATCAGCATCAAATCCCCTCTGATAAAATCATCCTAGAAGATCAAAGTACCACGACCGAACTAAACCTAAAAAACAGCCAGGCACTTTTATATGCAGATGGCTGGGATGATCAGGTGAAAATCATGATTATCACCAGCGATTTTCATACGTTACGCGCAGCTGCCATCGCTAAGAAAATCGGCTTTAAGCAGGTAACAACTGCCGGTGCTCTTACCCCTATTTTGACACGTTACAATTTATGGTTACGAGAATATTTTGCTTTTATTAGTGGCTGGTTATTTCACGAGTATTAATGGCAAATATCAGCAATTAAATCTTTCAAAATCTACTGCTCAATAGTCTCTCTTATCTATAGCAAATATTGGCCATTCACAAGACTCTACCTCTCTCTACTTTAGAATCATTAACAATTTGAAGTAGAGAGAGATTTATAATGCTTTTCCATTGAGATAGCGCTGATGGATATCGCGACCATAGCCATCACGTTCAACTTTAAATGTGGTGGGATTGGCGCCTTCCACTTTTTGGTCACGATAATAGACATTCCATACATCTTTCCCATAACCTAAGCCAAGCACTTTAAAGCTTGAGCGGCGTGCCTCTTCAATGCGGTGATTGCGATAGTAGACGTTCCAAGTATCTTGAGCATAGTTCGGGGCAATGACCTCAAAACTACTGCCCCGTGCATCCTTGATTTTACGCCCTTGATAATAAGCAGACCAAGCATCTTTGGCATAACCATGACTCAATATCTCAAAAGTACTAGCGCTCGCCCCTTCCACTTTTCGATCCCCATAGTAGACATCAAAAGTATCTTTGGAATAAGGCAAAAGCGTTTCATTATGAGGATCTTTCTGATTCAATTGCGTTTCTAAATAGTGTTCTTGTCGTGATTTTTCCAGTGCTAATCGCTCTTTTTCTAGTTTTAAAGCGGCTTCTTGAGCTTTCCGATCTGAAGCTTGAACACGTTGCTGATGAGCAAATGCCATATCTTGCTGTAAGCCCGGCACATTTTTAGGACGATCAGCTCCTATTACACTACCTATGGGTTCTAAATTTATCTCAGTAGTCTCCGGATAGAGATATTCTGCCCCACTCATCCATACCGCTTTACAGCGGTCAAGGGTTAAGCGATCTCCTGTCATCGCGTTCTGATAATCATGAGCGTAAAGCAGAGTCACGGGGGTTTGTCCTTTAGTAATACCATGACATACTACCGTCGCGGACTCTGGAAATGAGTGATAAGTTACCGGATATTTCCTCGATTTTAATAAAGTCCCATTTTCGGTCGCAAGACACCCTACTAACATTGTTGAAATCGCAAGCGCAACAACACTTTTCTTCATACCTTATCTGCCTTATCACCCAGTTGATTATTGATTATTTCAATCTATCCAACGCTCATTTAACGCTAAATTTTTCATCATAATTTAACGATATTCCTCATTCATTTGCAATTTTTTTTACGGATTTTCGAAGGGATTTTGAGGTTTTTTAAAGCAGATCAACGAAGACCTATGGATCTTTAACAATCTGCTGATATCGCTTTAGATTAAGGATTTCCTCTCAAAAAAGATTATCGAGATAAAATGCGATAAAGTATTTTTAAAACAGAGGGATATCAACTCCCCTTTCTAATTTTAAATCAGCTTTTGCACCGCATTATTTATCGAAACCTGAAGACTCTCTCTTTTCCCGAGTCTCTTCGACGGTATTGATTTCTCTCTTGACCTTCTATGGCATAGATTTCCACTTCTCTTGTGATACTTCTCTTGTGATACTTCTCTCTTGCTATCTCCTCTCCATTATTCCTCTTTCCCCCATTTATCTCTGATCTCTCTCATCTCTTGATCCCTCTCATCTCCGATCCCTCTGATCCCTCTTATTTTAAAAAAATAAAATATCTATAAAACAGAATAAAAGATTCTTAAAAATGATTAAAAAAATCAATAAAAAATCAGAATAAGCGTTATAAAAATTCTTACTAAAATAGACTCTTCTTTTAAAAAAAAATTTAGAAAAAAGTAGAACGAATCAAGGTAGATAGCGAGCCTCGGTGATTAAAAGCTACGGAAACATTTCCCCATAAAACATCTTAAATTCGCCATTACGATTGCAAATAGAGCCTTTTCAGACTTCTATTTTT
>JASLEF010000109.1 GCA_030151245.1 Ignatzschineria sp.
TATATTTAACCTGATTTGGGAGGCTTTTCGGTTATGACAGAATTTTTAGCGCTACTCTCCGGCGCATTTTTTATCGGTTTTGCGGCACAAACACATTGCGTCGGCATGTGCGGGCCTGTCATTGGCATTTTAGGAATGAACAACTCCTATAAACGTATTCCTGCCGCAATCCTTTATAATCTAGGACGCATCTCGACCTATACTTTACTAGGGGTTATTGGGGGATTAATCGCGGCCTCTGTTTCAGATATTACGGCAATTCAATATGTTATTCGTTATATCGCTGGGGCAATCATGATTTTCATTGCACTACAGCTCTTTGGATTACCACAATTTTTAGGGGTGATTGAAAAACCTTTCCAATATATCTGGAAACCGATACAGCGTTTCTCACAACGATTTTTTCCTATTAGAACCGCATTAGGGACTTATACAGTCGGTATGATCTGGGGATTACTTCCTTGTGGTGCCGTTTATGGTCCCTTAGCAGTTGCAATGGGCGCAGGCTCTGTCGCAAAATCTGCCGGCATTATGTTTGCCTTTGGCCTGGGCACGCTTCCCATTATGTTGGGACTCGCAATTTTCGGGAATTTCGTCGGACACTTCTTTGCCAAAAAAGGCGTGCGTATGATTGCCGGCATTGTGGTACTACTCATGGCGATTTACTATCTCGGGTGGATTGCACCACAAGACAAGGTGACTAAACGCGCCAATATGGTCAGTCAACAAACTGACAAAATCCGCTCTGGCGAGCAGAGTGCGGCAGAAATTTTAGAACAGATGCAAAATACCGGGCACGGGCATGGTCATCAAAAACCGATGCCAAACAATGACGCTATGCCGATGAAAAACTCAGCAGAAAGACCTTAAAATGCAAACTCATAAAGCCCCAAAAAGAAGGCGTTATTAAAAAGTATTATTCCGCTAAAAACAGGGCTTCTGATGCGATTTTTAAACTTACAAAAGTGGTCAATTATCGTGTACAGTAGAGTTGAGAAGCATCATATGAATGATTGAGTAGCAGGTGATTAAACTCAAAGACTTACAAATATCATTTATCGTTATCGACATAAAATATTATAAGAATCCCTAACCCCCTATTACAACAGAGCAGAGGTCATCATTATGAGTCCCAAATATAAAATTCATTCCGAAGTATATGAAAGATATGAAAACTTCAGCCATATTATTGAAGATCTTGAGACGGGCGAAGCAATCATTATTGATCCTGCATGGAATGAGGATTATTTTTTAGATCGTATTGAAGCGCTTAATGTCACGCCGGTAGCCATTTGGTTAACTCACGGTCATCATGATCATGTCAGTGCTGTCAAAGCGCTTCGTGACCATTTCCCTATCCCTGTTTACGCTTCAGATGTTGAAATTGATTTTATTAACTCCTATCCCAAAGGCGATCTTCCACCCGCATTTAGGGAGTTACCTGATGATGTTATTCCCCTTCATGATCAAGATGAAATTGACTTTGCTGGTGAACGTGTTCGAGTGATTCATACGCCGGGTCATAGCTCAGGCTCCATCTGCTTTTTATTCTCAGATGATATCATCACAGGGGATACTCTTTTTGTTGATGGTGCAGGACGCGCAGATATTACAGGCTCAGACCCTGAGGCACTGTTCCACTCTCTCAATCGCCTCAAAGAGGAGATCCCTCATCATGTCACAATTCATACAGGTCACGCTTACGGCCCAACCCCTACTGCAACCTTTGAATCACAACTTCAAACAAACCCTTTTTTACAACGCTTAAATGATCTCGATGAATTTGTGACTTATCGTATGAACCGATAATTTAATGCTTAAAGTCCTTTGACCATCCTTGCGCAAAGGATATAAGTTAAAGGACTTTTCATCCCTTCTCACCCCTTTTATGAGTTCACGTTATCAATCACTGCTAAAAATGACGCCTTTTACGAACTTTCAACACTTTTTAGTGCTTGCACTCCTCACCATACTCTCTTTAGTATCTCCGCTTTTTGCAGATGCAAGCTGTACTCAAAGAGGGGATCTCGCTACGCCCTATTGCGATGAAGATCTTGATTTAGTCGCAGATCTTCCTCCCAATAGGCATGAGCATATTACGCCATCAGTTCTTATTATTACGATTCCTCCCAATGAAGATAGCCATGCTTATTATGCTATTTTTTCTGACTTTTATGATCATCTAGAAGTCTGCTTAGACCGTACAGTGATCTTCTACCCAATTTATAGTAATGAGGCTGAAATTGAAGCGATGCGCTCTGGAAGAGTACATGTCGCTAGCTTCTCTTCTGGTGCGACCATTACGGCAGTCAATCAAGCAGGGGCAGTACCATTTGCCGTAAAAGGTAATGCGAAGGGAGGCGTCGATACAAATATGCTCGTCATTGTTCGAAGTGACAGCCCTTATCAGACGCTGACAGATCTTAAAGGCAAAAGAGTTGCGCATACCAATACCTTATCAAATACCGGACACCTTGCGCCGCTCAAACTATTTCCTAAAGAAGGTCTTATCCCCGGCGTTGATTATCAAATCCGCTTTTCTACACAACACAATCTCTCTGTGATAGGGGTCAAATCAGGTGATTATGATGCCGCAGCAATCGCCTCAGAAACCCTAGATCGAATGGTTGCACGCAAAGAGGTCTCCTATTCTGATTTTCGAGTTATTTATAAAAAAGGACCTTTTCCTTCCACAGCTTTCAGTTACAAACACAACCTTGCGCCCCAATTTCAAGAAGAACTCAAATCGTGCTTCTTTCAATATCGATTCAATGAACAGATGCAAAATACCTTTCCGAAATCTGATAGATTTATCCCTATCAACTATTTAGATTATTGGCAAATCGCTCGAGAGCTACTACAACCTTAGATGAGTTATATCGCTTCACATTCTTGCGCTTAATTGTAAATTAACGGCATGAATATTGCTAAAAAACTATAAAGTTATTATATTGTTAAAAAATATTTCAACAACCTCTATAAAGGACCATAGATGTTATATATCCGCGCGATAATCATCTTGTTGCTACTCTTATTCAAGACCTCCATAGCAATTGCGCAAGAGTGTCAAAATAGAGGGGCACTTGCATCTAATTACTGTGACAACAATCATGATCTCACTGCTGATCAACCGCAAAATCATGCCGAATGGGTGAATCCTAAAACGCTTATTCTCTCTTTTGCTCCCTTTGAAAAATATATTCAGCCAGCGACCATATTTACCCCTCTTATCTCCCACTTAGAGAGTTGCTTACAACGTCGAGTTATTTTCTATCCCATGCAGAGTAATGAGGCAGAACTTGCCGCAATGCGTTCAGGGAGAGTTCATATCGCGGCCTATTCTACCGGCAGTATTGTCGCGGCGGTGAACCAAGTAGGCGCAGTCCCATTTGTTACACATGGTAATGATCAAGGTATTGTTGGGGCAAATCTTATCGTCATTGTTCGAAAAGATAGCCCTTATCAGCAATTGGCGGATTTAAAAAACCGCAGAGTTATTCACTCTAGCCCCACTTCTCTAACAGGTCATTTAGGGGCGCTTGCGCTCTTTCCTAAAGAGGGTTTATATCCTGGTGTGGATTACCCTATTATATTTTCAGGAAAACATGATCTCTCTATTCAAGGAGTTAAATCGGGTGATTATGATGCTGCAACAACGACAACAGAGATTTTTTATCGCATGATTCAGCACAAGGAGATTGAGACTGACGACTTTAGAATCTTATATCAAAGCCAGACATTTCCCTCCGCAGCCTTTACCTATGCGCATAATTTAGATCCTCATCTAAAAAAAGAGATTCGCGAATGCTTTATTAATTATCAGTTTAAAGAAACATCAAAGCAGCTCTTCCCTCAGGCACAATACTTTATCCCTGTTGATTACAAAAAAGATTGGGCCGAGATTCGTCACATTCTCGATGCCGCACAGTAATAATGAATAATGAGGGTCTCTTAAATACTCTCTGCTCTTAGGGACTCTCTGCTCATAGGGACTCTCTGCTCATAGGGACTCTTTACTGATTAAAACGTAACTCTCGATAATAGAATCGATTCGGATGTAATGCTGATAAAAGCGCTTGAGGATATTCCTCTAATGCCATCAAAGATGTTCCTGTCTCTCCCAAAATATAATTTCGCAAAATATCCGCAGCGATGGAAGCCGTGATCATTCCTCGGGAACCATGGGCAGTTGTTAAATATAATCCTAACTCCCATGGGACTTTAGCATCGGGTACCGCTTTTGAATCTAGTCGTATCGCCTTAAATCGTTCTAAGAATTCAGCTCTTTGCGCAATAGGACCGACGATAGGAATAGAGCCCATCGCACTAGCTCTTGTCGAAGCTCTTCCCTCTAATGCTTTAAATGCTGGGCTCTCTTGACCTTCATTCAGCTGTAATCGATGGACAATATCCCCTGAACTTGCCGCTAACATCTCAATATTTTCTAAATGCTCTGAATCTGTGGGCTCCCCTGCCGATTGGTGTCGATGAAATGTCGCACCAAAAGTACTTTTCATCTGGCCACCGATCATTTTAGCAGGAGCGATATAGCCCTCGCCGCTGACAACCACCGACAAACCACAATCGCCTTTCGCCGTTGATGTTTGCCCTCGAACGACCGTAAAAGGGATCTCCTGACATTGTGTTAATGTCGTCACACGATCTGCCATTGCTAAAATCACAATCTTGGAGCGATATGACCGCATCCCGGCATTTACTTGCCACAAAGGTGAGTCAGAAGATAAGTGTAGAGCTTTAATGTCTGAAACAAGATGATTCCCTTTAAAAGAGATATGAGAATGAGTTAATAGAGCTTGTACCAATGACTGAGGAGATACCCATCCTGATCTTGGGAATAACAATCCTCCGGCACTTAATGCAGCGCCGGCAATCTGACTGGCTTCAACTTGATCCACATAATAGAGCAAATCTTTTGGATAAACCTGTGCCAATATTTTCTGCCTCTCTTTTTGCTTCTCTGATTGTGAAAGTTGAATTAAACCACAATCATCCCAATCTTCCCCTTTTGTCAGAAGCTTTCTTGCGGTTAATAAATTTAAGAGCGATAAAGTCCTTTCAAATCCTAATGTTAGAAGATCATTTTGATAAGTTAAATTGGGCGACAATTTCAGATAAAGCATTCCTTGACAATTACCTGAGCCAGCTTGTGCTGGCAAAGCCTCCTTCTCAAGTACCACGACCGTCATTCCTGCTTCAGCTAATTTAAAAGCAGCAGAAGCACCGGCAATTCCCGCCCCCACGACGATAACATCGTAATCAAGATTCTGATCCTGATAATCTATACTTTTTAATAATAATTTAGGATTTTGCAACCAAGGCAACATGCCTTCACTCATTATCAACCTCTGCCTCATGATGACTTATCTCTTTGATATCTCATAAAATATTTTTTAATAGCCGAGATAGTCGCTTATGATTAGTCATTATTTTTGTGAATTATCATAGCGCTATCATACATTGTTATATAAAATGGAGCACTTATAGAATTTAACTCATTGGAGTTTTATTATTTTTCTAAATCCCCTTTTTATAAGGTATAGGCATTAATATTATGAATAAAATCGTAAAACTTGGTCTTGGTCTTTTCTTCGCATTTGCGGTTGCAGCATGTGGTGATGATAAAACAGCACCAGAAGCACCAACAGCACCAGTAGTACAACAAGATGTTGCGACTTATGAGCTCATCCAACCAGGTGTCTCTATCTCAATGACGCTTTATGGTGAGAATGATAAGGTTGTCAAACAAACGACAAATAGCACGATTGAATACACAGCAATCGGCGCACAAGATGCAGATCAAGCTAAAAAAATTCTTGCTGAAATCACAAACAATACAGATTATGCAGCGCTTGAAGGTGTGACTTACTCAATGACGTATGGTGATACTTCAGCACAAGAGAGCATCGAAGTTGATCTTACAAAAGCAGATCTCAAAAAATTAGCAGAACTCCCAGGCTCAGCATTTGATGGTGACCCTTCACAGGGTATCAGCTTCAAAGCAACAGGAATGCTTCTTGAGCAATCAGGTTTCTCTAAAGTAGAGTAATTTATTTTTGCACCATATTGGCATCAAAGATGTAAACATCAAAAAGCTGAAAGATCATAGACCTTTCAGCTTTTTTTATAGTTTCCCTTATGACCCCTAATCTCTAAGCCCTACCCCATCCTTTATACGATGCTCTCCAAATAATCACTCCATCACAGATAATGAGCACTCGTATCATCTATTTTAAACTAGTTAAACAAACTTTATTTTAAGCCTAATCATCAATATTATTCCCCGATCTCAGAGAAATTAGCTCATAAGTTCTAACTAATACTATTAGAAATTAGGATTCCTTTACCGCAATCTTTGAGTCTGAATTCATAGGACTTATCACTTCCCGTTGCAGCTGCCGGTAATAGTGATATAACCCTGCAAGCGCTAATAAGCTATACGTTCCCATTAACACAATCAGTTGAATTAATTCCGGACGAATATTTACCAGCGCACCATCCATCTGATTCAATGTGATCATACTCGTAATTCCTGGAAATATGGGAAACAAATAGGTGAAAAAGTTTAATGCATCAGGAATCATCTCTTTAGGCCAACTCATCCCCGACAAGAAGAAGAGCAACATACTCGATGGCATAATAATTAAAAACACCGCATCAAACTTTCTAAAAAACTGCCCTATAAAAATTCCCAAGAAAATGGTTCCTGATAAAAAAATCACGCCAAAAAAGAGAAGGTGAGGAATCGAACCATGAAAAGGTAGTTGATAAAAAATAGGAGTTAACCCCATATAGGCGATAAAAATCGTGATACTCACAAGGAGATAGGCTAACCATTTACCAATCAAGACACAAAATGCCGCAGTCAATGGAGAGACCCTAACATCCTCGACTAAAGATTTATCAAACGCTGAACGACGACCTAAAATCGCAGAAATCACTAATGCAATAAAGAGACACTGATAGACGATTAACACATACACAGGGGGGATCACATAAGTTGCGTAACCATTTTGTGGATTATAAAGAGGCACAATCACCGGGGTAATCGGTGCACTATTGCCTAATGCAACGGCAGGATCTACCCCCATTTGAATCTGCCGAGCAGCCCCAATATCCTGACTTAAAGCTTGTACAACGGATTGTACTGCTGACGTAATTTTACTATAGATAATCACATAACTTGCATCTCCATAATAAGAGAGTGCACCGGAACGTCCTGCTAAAACATCTTGTTCAAAGTTAAAAGGAATCCAAAAAATACCGTAAATCTCTCGATTACGCATCATATGCTCTGCTTCATCCATCGTTGCAACCTGATCGACAATATGAATACTATCTGTCGCATTTAACTTTCGTATCAATGCTTTACTCATCACAGAGTTATCTTGATCAATGACCACAGCGGGGGCTTCTCGCACTTCTTCATTATTATAAGGAATAGGGTAATAGAAGAAATATAGCACCGCTCCGGATACTAAAATGCTCAAAATAGCATCCATTCTGAAGATGTTTAATAGTTCATATAAGAAGACTCTCAACATCGCTTTAAACATCCCTTGCCCCCTTCTTTAACATCCATATTCTGAGAACCACGAAAAGGTAAGTGATAATTCCAATCAATACTAACCATAGTAAAGGTTCTAAATTATAAGGAAGCTCATGCCCCCGAATAGTTTGGTCCAAACGAATCTCTACGTACCAAGTAATCGGTAAAATTGCCCCCCAAGCCAGTGCATACCAACTCATCGCAATTCTTGGGAAAAATAGCCCAATAAAACCAAAAGCCGGTGAGGAGAAACTACTAGCAGCACCATAATTCAAGACTTTTTCTGGTAACCACAAAGCGAAAATCATGGCCCATAACTGTGCCGTGATAATAAACAATGCTGTTCCAAGATATAAAATCAATAACGAGCCTCGTATAGGCAGGTCATAAAATAGAATTAACACGGCATCTAGAATCATGTGCACCACCAAAAACCACAACAAATAGGGCAACATTTTATTGACTAGATATCGTACATAGCTACCATTTGCCATCGCAAGTGGCACTGCAATCCCCCCTGCCTTACCTTTATCTCGCACCATGGTGTAAACCATTGTCATCATAATTAAGATCTGAAGCAATGTTGGCACTAAACCATTCGTTAAAGTGTAGTTATAATTTAACGTAGGGTTAAAAACCGTATGCGTTTCTAGCTTCAAAGGGGCTAACTGCTCCTTCGCGATAGCTCGCGCAAATCCTTGTCCCATCATTGTCTCTGTCTGATAGTTAGCAACAATTGCGGTTAATGTTTGGACAAATCCCCCCTGCAGGGCACTACCTAGAGACATATACTGGTTATTATAAAACGCCGTCACTTCCGGCGATAGGTTTCCCAATAACTGTTTTTCGAAATCATTAGGGATTAACAAAATCCCATAAACTTCATTCGACAACATTGACTGCTTCGCTTCATGCAAAGAGTTGTCACGTTTCTCAATTAAAATCGCCGGAGTTGCGGCAATATCTTGAATCAAGCTACGAGAGGCAACGCTACGGTCAAGATCCACAATAGAGATCGGAACTTGCTGAATCGAACCTTGTGATAATAACGCACTATAAAATATCACCACCAAAACCGGATAACAAAATAGGGCGAAAAAGAGTGTTTTATCACGAAATAGTAGCCGCATTTCTCTAAAGAGAAGAGAAAAATAGTGCGCTTTTACTTGCGCTTCAGTGACACGATGATTCATCATGATCCCTTTTTAATTATTGACTGCGACGACGAGATTTCCAGTCTGCGATAACGCTCATTCCTGGCAATAGCCCTGCATCATGATCAAGAGGCTTTGCACGAACCTCAAAAGTTCTTAAGTCAAAGTCCCCTGTTGCCTTTGTCGCATGCCAGTTAGCAAACTGTCCGAGAGGATTGATCGCTTGAATTTGTACCTCAATATCTTTTTTCAATGCCGGCACATAAATTGAGAAACGATCGCCTACGGCCGCATAGTTGAGATAATCCTCTCGAATATTAAAAGTGAGCCACAAATTATTCATGTCAACAATGGAATAGAGTGGAGTTCCTGGATTATACAACTGCCCAACCTCTGCCACTCGTACCGTCACTTGTCCATCTGACGGCGACTTTACAGTTAATGCTTCGTAGTCAGACTTCACTTGATTAAATGCCGAAAGAGCTTGCTCAACTTGTGCATCTGCCAATTTTTTCTGTTCCTGACTACTACCGCTCACAGCGAGCTCATAGTTTGCTTTCGCCGCAGCTGCTGCTTCTAAGGCAGAAGAGAAAGAGTTTCGTGCAACATCTAAATTCTGTTGTGAAACGCCGCCGCGAGGAGCTGCTCCTTCCATTCGGTCTAAATTGCTCTTTGCTAATAAAAGATCGGCCTCTGCTTTCTCATATTGCGCGCGCATGGCTTCAATCGTTTCAGGTCTCGTACTATAGACCACATCTCGATTAGCAACCGCTACTCGATACTGCGCTTCAGAAGTTGCCATCTGCGTTTCTAATGCGGGACTTTCAAGCTGAAGTAATAAATCTCCTTTTTGAACACTGTCCCCAATATCCGCGGTTAAAGCAGTCGCTCTTCCTTGAACCCGTACAGAAATATCCACCCGATTCGCAGCGACTTCCCCTTGAATCACTAATTCTGGTTTATGTCGAGAAATATAAAAGAGAGTACCTACAAGCAAGATGATAATGCCAACAATAATCGCAATCGTCGTTTTAATATTTTGCATACATTTTTTCCAAAATAAATCGTAATTGAAGGAGAGTTTTACGGGTCTATCTTAGCATGATCACTATCTAATACCCATCCGTAAATTCATTAATCATCATCATTTTTGATAAAAAATCACCAATAAACTGATAATTATTTAAATACTAAAACAAATAATAACCTCTTTATTGATGACATTAAAAAAGCACGCTATTCGCATGCTTTCTATTTTTTAATATTAATGATTCAAAAACAGATCATTAAAAACGCAGTGCCGCTGTGACCATCACCTCTACCAAAACATGGGGACGCGCCATATTCGCCTCTACAGCAGCTCTTGCAGGAGGCTCATTCTCACCAATCCATGCTTCCCATACTTCATTAAATTTTGCAAAATCCTGTGCCATATCTTTTAACCAGATCTGTACGGATAACATATTTTCTTTACAACTTCCTGCCTTTTCAAGCAGTTCATCAATTTTAGCTAACACTTCTTCTGTTTGTAGCTCAATATTCTCTTCCGTAGTTGTTGGTACTTGCCCTGATAGGTAAACGACACCATTATAAGTGACATAATTTGCTAAACGATTTCCCGTAAAATCTCTTTGAATCATCATCCATCTCCTAAAGTGAAATATAACGTCCTATTATCTTATTTCATATTGCAGCCCACTACCAGATACCTCTCTCGAACTATCTTTAGGGATAACTAGCTTCAATGCATGATTTCAAATGAGTGCTTAAGGTTTATCATTTGAAATCATCAAACAAGAATAGATAGATAGATAGATAGAGGAAAGATGAAAAATTTTTATTAATTTTTCAGCGTTAAGCCTTCAAGATTAATCACAGAACGATGATCTGTAATGAGATCTGCAACCACTTCAGCACTTCCTGCAGCTAAGGTGAAGCCTAAGCTTCCATGCCCTACATTTAACCATAGGTTTTTCAAAGGAGTTCGTCCTAAAATAGGGGGGCCATCTGGCGTTGAGGGGCGTAAACCACTCCATGCATTAGCTTTTTCAATCCCTTCAAGCTTTGGAAAAGTTTGCATAACGCTCTTTTTCAATGCCGTAATTCGTTTAGGTCTAAGCGCTTTCCCATAACCAATATCCACCATCGCAGCAATTCGTAACTTGTCCCCTAATTTTGCGTAAACTGTTTTATGCGCATAATCTGTCACCGATATTTGGGGAACGATAGCGGGCATCTTCGGAAAGGGAATGGTTAAGCTATATCCCTTCAAAGGATAAATGGGTAGATTAATTTTGAGGGGTTTTAATAGCTCTCGTGCCCCATTACCCGCTGCGATCACAAGATGTTCAACAGGAATATCTCCTTGACTTGTCATCAACTTATCAACTTTAGCACCTTGAGCCACAAGCTCATATACCTGACAATCTGTTTTTAAGGTGAATCTTACCTGCTTTTGTAAATATTCCAATATCGATAAACAGTAGCGATAAGCATCGGCTGTTTCATCCCCAGGAGCATAAATAGCCCCTTTAATCTCTGCTTTAATAGGTGCTAATGCCGGCTCTAAACGAACAGCATCTGCAGCTGTCAAACATTGTTGAAATTCAGGATCAATTTTAGCAACAGCATTATCAAAGTCCCGCTGATGCCGATGAATAATCATTTTTCCAGAGCGTTTCCAATCAAAATCTTGTGAAAGAATAGACTTTCGCCAGAAGTTTAATGTCTTCTGGCTTAGGAGTGAAAGTCTTAATATATTGTGTGTGTTTTCTTGATTTTTTCGCGCATTGCACGCTGTTAGGAAACGTAAGAGCCATTGCCACTGAAGAAGTGACGGCTCTATCCGTAAGTTGAGCGGGGAATCAATTTTCCCCATCCATTTTAATCCTTGCCAAACAACGCCTTTGTCCGCAAGGGGTGATACATACCGATAACTTAGCTGGCCTCCGTTTGCAAAGCTAGCGCCCTGTCCAACGGCATCTTCAGCATCTATGAGTGTGACATAAGCCCCTTTTAAAATCAGGGCTAATGCTGTCGATAGGCCTATTACTCCTCCACCTACAACAGTGATATATTTTGCCATCTTTTATTATTTTCAACCTCTAAGCTCGGTAAGGACTATTTAAGCCTTTTTAGAGAAGGTACTCAATTGACATTTAGTTAGCATGATATAACTTTTGGTTATACTCTTTTAGCTTTTTATTAAGATATTTCTGCACAAGCTTTTGATAATCCTGAGATATTTTACGAAGAGGCCTCTCCGTCTGGTAGAGAATACAGAGATCTAATACCATCGGCTCTTTTAAAGGATAAATCATCGAAAAAGGTAGTACTTCTGCCGCAGAGAAAAGGTCACTAATGGTGCAGCCTACCCCTCTTTTGACAAACTCTGCAGCCATATAATAGGTATGCACATTTAACTGTGTAGTCTTAAAAGTACGATATTGATGGATCATCATTGATAGGGAGTCGGCACCAGGATTAATCCATCTCGCTTCATCAATTTTATCCATTTTAACCGCCCCAGGCTTCATCTGTGGCGCGGCATCTAAATAGACTAATGGGATTTTAGCCAATGTAATAGAACTAATTCCCTGCTCTTTAATCGGTTTAAAACTAATCGCAAAATCTAGTTGGTAGCGATTCAATAGATGTAGCAATTCATCTGTATGATAAGTACTCACATCAATTTTGGCATCGGGATATTGTGCAAGGAACATCTTAGTCACCTCTGGCACAAGACTCAGACCCAAACTAGGCAAGCAACCAAAGGCTACGGTCCCTTGTGGCTTTTCTGCCAAATTTTCTGCCATTAGCTGAAAATCATTGAGTTCTTGATAAACATTTTGCGCCTTATCGTACAACAGTAGTGCTTCTTTCGTTGGCACAAGCCGTCCTCGAGTTCGCTCAAAAAGTAGATAACCTAAACGCATCTCTGCATGTTTTAACGTCTTACTCACCGCTGGCTGAGAGATATGTAACATATCTGCTGCACGCGAAATAGATCCACAGACCATCACCGCATAAAAAGCTTCTAGATGACGAGTATTCATAGCTTTATTTTATCAACCTCTTTTAACATGAAAGTTTCTAGCCCGTTAAATTATGGCATATCCCTAAAAATTACGAGATTTAAAAGAGAAAATAACAGAACATAGTACCTATTAGAATCTATATAATTGTAAATATTATTTATATAAATAACATATAACAAAAAATCCAATACCAATAAGAACATATATCAAAATATTATCTTTAAAATTATTTCAAAATAACTCATTGTGCTAAGATCGCTCATTTTAAAGACGACTCTAAACAGTTAAAACCTAACGAATTCTCTATCCCCTTTCATCGCCATCAACAGTGTGTGTTGATGGCACTATTTTAAAGGAAACCTGACTCATGAATACTAAGAAAAAGATCATTGCCGGCGTGATTGCCGCTTTTGTAATCATCGCTACACTCGCCTTCTTTATCTTACCGATACTCTCTAAAGAACAGATCTCTATGGAGACATTCCTCAACCTTGCAGAACAGGAAAAATTAGAATACCAAGTGAACTCCCAAAATAGCGAGTTTAAAAATAGTCTCAGTACAGCAGAGCTCAAAACAGACGAAATCCGCTCCTTCTTCGTGGTATTCGATAATGCGGATAGATCTAGTCAATACTTCGCACATTACGAGAAAGCGATCGATGAGCTTCCTACAGGCAATACCCAATCGACGAGTATGGTCAATGTCGGGAACTATCAAAAATATAAATTAACTAGTAATGGACAGATCCATTTAGTTATTCGAGTGAATGAAACTCTCTTCTTTATTTCTGCTAATAATCAACACTCTGCGCTGATTGATAGATTAGTTGCTGCAATGGACTACTAGCTCACAACAAACTCCCAATTCGTACTATCTACTTCAACATCTAACCATTACAAAACATTATTTATCACAAATAATAAAAACTGAAGGATCATAAAATGCTTTATTGGATTATTACCGCTGCTGTTCTCATCCTCTTAATCGGTTACTACTATAACCGAATTGTCTCCTTTCGAGAGGCCGTTATCTCAAGCGAAACAGAGATCTCTGTACAGCTTGATCGTCGAGGAAAAGTCTTTGACAGTTTATTAGAAACCGTTAAAAAATACCTCTCTCATGAAAATGATCTGTTTGCCAAAATTACAGAACTGCGAACCCAAAGTCAGACTGGGTCTGCAAAGGAGCAAAAAGAAGCTGAAGATGAGCTATCGAAAATTGTCTCTAGTGGCGATATCAACATTGCAGTAGAAGCCTATCCAGAATTAAAATCTGATCGTATTATGATGAACTTACAAGAAGAAATCGTCTCATCAGAGAATAAACTCGCTTTTGCGAAACGTGGATACAACCGTTCATTAGAAGTTTATAACGCCTATATCGCTTCCCTTCCTCCGGTGTTCATTGTGTCAATCATTCCTGGCTTAAAAATCACAAAAGAGTACTGGCGCTTAGAAGAATCTGCGATCAAGACTGAAGAGACTCGTCGTATCAGTTTTGATTAACCATTTTATTAATTTTGATAATATTAACAAGAGGATCTCATGGATTTTAGAGCTACCGTACGTAAAAATAATTTCCGTACTCGTTTAGTGATTTTGAGCTATTTACTGATCATGCTATGCGTGGGAATTTTAGCTGATACCGCCACACACCCAAACCTTCAATTAAACTTTGGGGAAAATATGTTGGCATTTATCACCTTTAAGCAACTTCCAATTGGCACCTTTATCGTCCTAGGTTTAACTCTTTTAGGTGTTCTCTATATCTATTTCCGTGGACATAAATTAATGCTCGCCGGAATAGATGCTAAAGAAATTACGCCAGAAACAGCTGATACCGATGAAGAAAAACAGTTTTATAATATTATGGAGGAGCTAAGCCTTAGTGCTTCCTTAGGATATATTCCGAAATTATATATTTTAAATACCAATGAACCGAATGCTTTTGCCGCAGGTTGGTCCGATCGAAATGCGCTCGTAGGCGTAACACAAGGTTTGCTAGATCGCCTGAATCGCCAAGAAGTACAGGCGGTAATGGCTCATGAAGTCGGCCACATTCTACATGGAGATTCTAAACTCACTCTCTACGTTGGGATCTTATCAAACGTCATTTTATCAGTCGTTAATATTTTTCGATTCTTTATGCCCAGCCGTAGTCAAAATAATGCCGCGAGAACAGCACAAACAATCTTGATTATCATGAATATTGTACTTCCAATTGTCACACGTATTCTCTATCTTTACCTTTCAAGAACTCGTGAATATATGGCAGATGCAGCGGCAGTAGACTTAACAACCGATAATCAAGCAATGATTACTGCTTTGCAAAAAATTTCGCAAGGCCATGAAGAAGAGGATTTCAGAGCCGATAGCTCTGGTCAGGCTTATCGCAGTGTTTCTTATATTTTTAATAAAGGAGATACACTCTTCTCAACCCATCCCTCTATTGAAAATCGTATCTCCGCTTTAAAAGGAGAAAAAGAATTTTAATGCCTGCTCCGACTTTAAAAAAGCGCTTCTCTGAATCAGTAAATCCAAATTATGATATTAAAACGACTTAAGAGAACGTGAAAGATCTTGTAATATATCTGTAAACAATATTTGTAAATAAAACAGCATCGAGTAAGAAGACAATTCTTGCCCGATGCTGTTTTTGATATGAAATGGAGAAATAAACTGCCTCCTATTCACCAAATCCCCTCCTTTATTGGCACTTCTCTTTAATAAAAAACGCCTCTAAAACCCATTGTCTACGTAGCATCACTCAATGCCTCGATCATTGACATCCCCTTCTGATTATCGCACTATCTAAGTCTCACTTTTCTCATAATACTTAAACACATAATCATTGAGGCTTTATGAATAACTCTCTTAATCGCTTTAAACTCCATCCCCGCATGATGCATATTTTAGTCCCCTTTTTTCTCTCTTGTAGTATGTCTTGTATTATCTCTTTTGTGAGTACCATCATGAGTGTTGGCTTTGCGGGATTCATCCTCACAGAATGGCTTTCGGCTTGGATGATCTCTTGGAGTGTTGCTTTTCCTTCCGTATTAATCCTCTTACCTATCATGAGAAAAATCGCTTCCCTATTCGTTCGAAAACCTGAGTAATCAACCTTGATACTCAAGAAAAGTCTCGATTGCCGATCTCTTCTTATTAAAGCGACTTATAAATAGCTAACAATCTACTTCATCCGCATAAAAAAAACCCCTAATCCTTCGATTAGGGGGTTTAACTAATATTTTTTAGTTGAAGATCCCTTTTATTTTAATAAAGCATCCTCTACCTTGACGATTTATCGTCGCAAAGATTTACTCAACATCTTTCATTGTTAAGCGGATACGACCTTGACGATCAATTTCAAGGACTTTAACCTTCACCACTTGACCCACGCTCAAGTGATCACCCACGTTAGAGATACGCTCTTCTGAAGGGATTTGTGAAACGTGAACCATACCATCTTGACCTGGACGTAAGTTAACGAAAGCACCGAAGTCCATGATACGCACAACTGGCGCTTCATATACTGAACCAATTTCGATATCTGAGGTAATCTCTTCGATACGCTTTTTCGCAGCTTCTGCTTGATCATTGTTTACCGCAGAAATACGAACTTCGCCACTATCTTCGATTTCAATAATCGCGCCAGTTTCTTCCGTAATTGCACGAATTGTTACGCCGCCTTTACCGATCACATCACGAATCTTATCTGGATTAATACGGATCGTTGTAATACGTGGTGCAAACTCAGAGATCGACTCACGCGATTCACTAATCACTGCATTCATCTCATCAAGAATATGGAGTCTTGCTACTTTCGCTTGTGAAAGCGCTGTTTCCATAATTTCTTTTGTAATACCATCAATTTTGATATCCATTTGAAGTGCAGTAATACCATCTTTCGTACCCGCTACTTTAAAGTCCATATCACCTAGATGATCCTCATCACCTAAGATATCGGTAAGCACTGCGTATTGCTCGCCTTCTTTAATAAGTCCCATCGCAATACCAGCAACGGGAGCTTTAAGAGGAACACCCGCATCCATCAACGCTAATGAACTTCCACATACTGACGCCATTGAGCTTGAACCATTAGACTCTGTGATTTCTGAAACCACACGAATTGTATATGGATATTCTTCCATATCTGGAAGAACCGCTGAAACACCACGTTTTGCAAGGTTACCATGACCGATTTCACGGCGTTTTGGTGAGCCTACACGACCTGTTTCCCCAACTGAATATGGAGGGAAGTTATAGTGAAGCATAAAGTTTTCTTTATATTCGCCAGATAATGCATCAATAATTTGTGCATCACGCTCTGTGCCGAGCGTCGCAACAACTAGTGCTTGTGTCTCGCCACGAGTGAAAAGCGCTGAACCGTGTGTACGTTTTAAAACGCCAACACGTGAGACGATTGGACGCACTGTTGTAGTATCACGACCATCGATACGAGGTTGGCCCGCAATGATTTGGCTACGAACGATATCAGAACTAATATGACCTACTTCTGCCGTCACTTCTGCTGCGGTAAAGCTATCAGCATCATCAGATACCAATGCTGCAATCGCTTTATCACGTGCTGCGCTAATTGCACTACTACGCTCTTGTTTTACCGTTAATTTAAATGCAGCTTCTAAGTCTGCACGCACTAAATCTGCCACCGCAGTTTGCAACGCAACATTCACCTCTGGTGCTTCAAATGGGAATGCCTCATTACCTACTTTTGCCGCTAATTCTTTAATGTTATTGATCACCACTTGAAATTCGCCATGACCAAACATTACCGCGCCAAGCATCACATCTTCAGAGAGAAGATTTGCCTCTGACTCAACCATTAATACTGCGCCTTCAGTACCCGCAACCACTAAATCAAGATCTGAAGTTTCAAGCTCTGTCTTCGTTGGGTTAATGATGTATTGACCATCTTTATAACCTACACGCGCCGCACCTAAAGGACCATTAAATGGAAGGTTTGCAATTGAAAGCGCTGCAGATGCCCCAATTAATGCCACGATATCTGCGCTGATTTCTGGATTGATTGAGACAACTGTCGCCACAATTTGCACTTCATTCGTAAATGCTTCGTGGAAAAGCGGACGCACGGGACGGTCGATCAGACGCGATGTTAAGATCTCTAACTCAGAAGGACGACCTTCACGGCGGAAGAATCCACCCGGAATTTTACCTGCTGCGTAAGTTTTCTCTTGATAATCGACTGTTAATGGAAAGAAATCACGGCTAGGATCTGCATTTTTTGATGCCACAACAGATACAAATACGGTTGTACCTTCGATATCTACCATTACTGCTGCTGTCGCTTGACGCGCAATCTCTGCAGTTTCGATCGTGACTTTACGACCACCATAAATAAATTCTTGAACAATTGGTTCTAATTTCATAATTTTCCTCTTTTCTTCTGCTTAAAGGATCTTTAAATAAAGAACTATAGAATCTAAGGGAACTGTTTTACAACTCGTAAGCTGATGAGCACAAACCGTAAAACAGTGCCCCTACAGAAACCTTTATTTAAAGAAAGTACAAAAAACCCTCGCATCATAAAATGCGAGGGCTTCATTTTACAGGTACATGCTATCTAGCGCATTAGATATACGCTTTACAAAATGTACGAGAATCTGCATCTTTATCAATTAACGACGTAATGATAAACGATCGATAAGATCTTGGTAACGACCTAAATCTACTGATCTTAAGTACGTAAGTAACTTACGACGCTTATTAACCATTTGTAAAAGACCGCGACGTGAGTGGTGATCTTTTTTGTTTTCAGCAAAATGTGCTTGAAGCGCATTAATGTTGAAAGTTAAAAGTGCAACTTGCACTTCTGGTGAACCTGTGTCGTTAGCGCCACGACCAAAATCTTTAACGATTTCTGCTTTTTTCTCAACTGTTAACATAGTTTAAAACTCCAAAATAATATAAATAGTGCCAATGGCGATGACAGCATTTAATGCTCGGCATTATAGTATGGATTCCTTAAAAATACCAAACAAATTCCATTGTACGATCTCAATTGATACTATTTCCAAGACCACGCAATATTATCACCCTCTTTTAATCCCAGTTCTGTCGCTCTACCGGCATTTAACTCTAAAACATATTTTGCCGGCTCTATCGAAGGATAAGAAGGACAGTTTCTCACTTTGCACGGTTCTGCCGTCACGATATGTACGACTTCTCCTGCTTCAGTCAAATAGATAATATCTAACGGAATCAAAGTATTTTTCATCCAAAAGGAGAGTGGTTGTGTCTCAGAAAACATAAATAACATTCCCGAGTTTTCCGGCATAGACTCTCGAAACATCAATCCTTTCGCCTGAGAGGAGCTATCTAAAGCTAATTCAACAACCATCATTTGATCAGCGATCTTCATCACCCCTTCACGTAGACCTGATACGGGTGATAGACCAAAAGAGGGTTGAACAACGCCTCCTTTCTTTTGTTGAAACGCTTCTAAATCACTATTCATGGTTACAACAGGTTTTGCGACAGAAACCCCCAATAACATCATGATTCCTAAGATAAAGCTTACACCCATTTTTTGGTAAAAATTCATATCATTAAACATCCTCTTCCATTATTAAGACGCCCTCATTGACGAGTTGTGTTATGAACTGCCGTTCAATATCACTACCTAAATACGCCTCAAGATCTTCAAAATCTAAAAACTCGGCATTCATCATCACTTGAATAAGTCCTGATTGATCACAAGGTAAAACATAAGAATGCCCACCGGCAAAGAGATAATGTTCTTGACCAATCTGACGATGAATACAGGTCAGTCCAGGATGAACTTCTAAGGCACCCCCATCATCTAAAAACTCAATCAGATCATCAACCGATAACTTTTCTTCTAATAACTCCGGCGATTGGTACATTTTAGGTTCTGTGATAAAAGTCCCAAACCACTTAGCAATGTCATCACGATTCGTTCGCAACCCTTCTTCAATCACCTTTACCACACGATCAATCGCATCATCACTAAGCTCACCGTAATTGACTGACACTTTTTTATCCGGATCACTATAACGTGCGTCCTCAGCGATTTCATCAAACTTCATCTCGATAAAATCCCGAAACATCTCTTGATGCTTCGGCGCTCTAAACCCTACAGACCAAGTCACACTTCGTCCGATATTTACGCCATAATGCCCTATTCTCGGCGGCAAGTAGAGCATATCCCCAGGCTCCACAATCCACTCCTCATCCGCCTTAAAGTTTTCAATAAGACGAATGTCCACACCTTTCATAAAGTCATCTTCAGAAACCGGAGCATAACTAATTTGCCACTTTTTTTGTCCCATTCCTTGGATTAAAAACACATCATAATCATCCCAATGCGCTCCGACGTTCCCCTCATCTTCCCCAAGACTTACTTGCAGATCATCTAAACGCCAATTAGAGATAAATTGAAATGGCGCGGTAATTGCTTTTAATTCTGGAAGATTCTTCTCCACATCATTTACCACCAACATCCATTTTTTATCTTTTAATGAGGCAAAATCTTCTTCTGTAGCCGGCCCCATTTTTAATTGCCATGGACGCTCTCCCCCCTCTTCAAAAATAAAGCGCGAAGGAATAAATGCCTCAAATGCTAATCCGGCAATCTCATCGGCAGAGAGAGGATCTTCAAAATTAGGAAATGCATTTTTCACAAACAATGGTTTTTTCTGCCAATACTCTGCTAAAAATTCTTCAGCGGTAAGTCCACCTAAAAATGCTAAGGGTTGTGCTTTTGCCATAAGGGGATTCTCTCTTCAAAAATAGATATTCAATGCCGTAAAATAATCTTCCCGGCACCTATACGCAACAAAGGTTCATTCATCAGCTTTCTATTATAACGATTTTAATAAGATAAAGAGATGATTCATCTCGATCATTCAGCAGAGAATAGTTCTTTCAA
>JASLEF010000111.1 GCA_030151245.1 Ignatzschineria sp.
TGAAACTGAAATTGCGATGGTGACGTGATGATACTGATATGGCTCACCTGTCAGGATTTAAACGTTTTTTTGCGTGGCAGCATGCATTCTCAGTAAAGCATTAATTCTGGTGACGAGAAAGCTCGGTGGTGCTAGTAGCGCAACGCCTGAGCCTTGACTATCTGATATATGTAAAATCTCTGTTTTAGCTTCCGGATTGATAAAGGCAATAGTCCCGTTTACCTCAACGGGCGTTGGATCGCCATCAGGTAGTGTGAGCTTTAAAATGATTTCATCATGCAGTTTAAAGGCGTAATCAGTTGCGAAGAAGAAGCCGCCCTCTTTAAACAAGGGGAGGTAGTACTCTGCAAGTTGTGCGGCGCTTTTAAAGTTCACCGTGATTTTTTTAGGATTACTCATAAACTCTCGATTTTTCCTATAGTCAAGTGACAGGTTTTGTCGCGATTTAATGGTGTGATCTGTGAGGATTTAGAATTCTGACAGACATTTGTTTGCCGGCTATTATCGCATGAACTTCGATCTCTTTCGAGCGTGAAGGTTCAAAGAATCGGGCTATTTGTCTGAATATATAACGATAACCACGCCTCTCTTCCTGTTTTACGCTATTATATCTCGTTAGAATAACGCATTATTAATACTTTATTGCGAGCTTGTAAAGTCAGCTTTAAGCAAATCTCATTGATAGAATCATCAGGGTTTTATTTATGAAAAGCATAGAAAGAGTTAACCGCTGCAATAATAGTGCTCAAGGATTAAGCGTAAGGAAGCTTTGATGAATGCATTAGAAATTTCAAATTTGACGGTGAGCTATAAAGCACATCCTGTGGTTCATCATCTGTCGGTTGAGATTCCTTCGGGAAAGAGCACGGCGATCGTCGGTCCAAATGGTGCGGGGAAGAGCACTTTGTTGAAGGCCATTATGGGGTTAGTCCCCTATTCAGAAGGGGTTATTGAGAAAGCGGATACGTTAAAAGTAAGTTATTTGTCGCAAATTTCAGAAATTCGCAGAGATCTACCATTGACGCTCTTTGAATTAGTCAGTGCCGGCGCATTCCATAAGATGGGGTTGTTTGGGAAATTGACACAAGAGGCGGCATTAGCAGTAGAGGATGCGTTAACATTTGTCGGGCTTGAAGGATTTGGGGATCGCAGTATCGACTCGCTATCGGGAGGGCAATTTCAAAAAGCATTATTTGCTCGAATCGTGGTGGAAGGTGCTGATCTTATCTTGCTTGACGAGCCCTTTAATGCAATGGATGCGAGAACGACGAAAGAGCTTTGTGAGCTTATCAAACGTTGGGAAGCGGTTGGTAAAACAGTGGTTGTCGTGCTTCATGATCTCAATTTAGCATGCCAGTATTTTACAAAGACGTTAATTTTGGCGCGAGATAAGATTGCTTTTGGCGATAGTGCAGAGGTCGTGACTGGCGATAATCTATTGCGGGCGGAATCAGTTTCGCTAGGCTGGGAAAGTGATGCTTGGTGTGAGGATTAATGAATGATAGAACTTTTTTCTTCGCTCTTTATTGACCCTTTCGTGATGCTGCCATTTTTGAAGCGAGCACTTGTGGTCTCGGTGATGATTGCTGTTTCATCGGGGTTAGTGGGTGTATTTTTACTTCTTAATCGAATGAGTTTAGTGGGAGATGCGTTAAGTCACGGTGTTTTGCCGGGGATTGCAATTGCATTTCTCTTCTTTGGATTTAATATTTATGCAATGAGTTTAGGGGGTGTTATTGCGGGTGTTTTTATCGCGATCGTCGCTTCTCTCATTTCGCACTATACGAACTTGAAAGAAGATGCGAGCTTTGCGGCACTCTATCTTTTTTCTTTAGCCGTTGGGGTTGTGCTCATTATGGAGATTGGTTCACAAGCTGATCTACTCCATATACTTTTTGGTTCGGTGTTGGCGGTCGATGAATCTTCTCTCTATCTTGTATGGGGGGTATTGGTCATCACGCTCACAGTTTTATCCTTTATCTATCGGCCTTTATTGCTCTATATTATTGATCCTCTCTATTTGGCACTTAAGACAAAAGCAGGATTATTCTTTTATGGATTATTCCTCTTTTTAGTTGTATTGAACCTGGTGGCCTCATTTCAAGTGCTAGGAACCTTAATGACCGTTGGCATGATGATGATTCCGGCAATCTGCGCAAGGCTTTGGAGTAATCGTATGGAGGGGGTGCTATTAATTGCAATTACTCTAGGGGTTATTGGTGCATATTTGGGGTTAGTCGCATCTGTCCATTATGATATTGCATCAGGGCCGATGATTATTTTAGTACTTGCTTGTTTTTATGTGGTTTCACTTTTTTGGGGAACGGAAGGCGGTATCCTCAGACGTAAAAGTGGGAAGCGCCATCGTAAAGCGTAAGCAAGCAATATCCGTATTAGTCATGTAAGGAGCGGCAAGATGATTACCATTACATATTTTGGAAATTTAAAAGATCAGTTGCAATGTGTTGAGGAGACGATCGCCTGGGAGTCAGGGGATACGGAGAGTTTGTTGACATTCCTTCGCGATAGAGGGGACCTTTGGGCGAAAGCGTTGGCGGTAGAGAATATTTTTCGAGTAGTGGTCAATGAAGAGATTACTTTTTCAGCGACAAAGATAGTGTCAGGAGATAAGGTCGCGTTATTACCGCCGGTGACAGGAGGTTAAGGATGCATATTCATGTTGCGGTTCAGGTAGAGGCTTTTGATCTCCAAGTAGAGAGTGATGCGATCATTGCAGAATCTGGAGATGCAGGTGCTTTAGTGTTGTTTCAGGGAATGGTGCGGGAGTTTGATCAATCTGTACAGCTTGAGAAAATGGTATTAGAGCATTTTCCTGGAGTGACTGAAAAAGAGATCTCTCGGATTATTTTAGAAGCTCAAAAAAAGTGGGATATTTCAGGATGTCGGGTGATTCATCGTGTTGGTGAGCTATTTGCAGATGATCCTATTGTGCTGTTAATTGTTACTGCAAAACATCGTTTACATGCTTTCTTGGCCGCCGAGTTCATTATGGATTATCTTAAGACGGAAGCGCCTTTTTGGAAAAAGGAGTTTTTGCAAGATGGACGTCATTATTGGGTCGATGCGAAACAATCTGATCAGGATATTTTAACGAGATGGCAAGGGACGCAGGATCATGAGTAGGGTTGTGGGTATTATTTTGTCCGGTGGAGAAGGTCGGCGAATGGCGTATCAGAATAAAGGACTCGTTTCATTGTGTCAGCAACCTTTAATCGCTCATGTCATTGAGAGGATTGCTCCTCAAGTTGATCGGCTTTATATCTCTGCGAATCATGATCTTGAGCAATATCGCGCTTTTAATTTACCGATTGTAGAGGATGCGCCGTGTTGGCAAGGGCAGGGGCCCTTGGCTGGGATTGCTACGGTTTTGCGACAGCTTTCTGATGAGGATATCGTTCAAGTTGTGAGTTGTGATGGCCCGTTGATTCCTGCTAATTTAGTATCAGAACTCAGGGCTGCGAGAGATCGAGAAAAATCTGATGTTAAAGTCGTTTATCCGGAGACGGCAGAGCGAGGGCACTATCTTTATCTGCAAGGGCAGGTGAAAGATCTTCGGGTTATTGAGTCTATATTGGCTGAGAATGATTTAAGAATCAGAGCGTTACTGGCAAAGCTAAAGGCAAAGGCCGTTCATTTTACGGATGAAAATGCTTTTTTGAATTGTAATAGTCCACAAGATATTGAAGTACTAGAGGGGAGAATCTATGAAAAATTATGATGTTGCGCTTCAGGAGTTATTGGCGGGAATGACGCTAGAGCGATCTGCAAAAATGGTAAAAATCTCCGAAGCTTATCATTGTCAATTAGCAGAGGATTGTGTTGCTAATTATGATACGCCACAGTTTGATAACAGCGCGATGGATGGTTATGCACTTTGTGACCCTACGGGTGAACTGATGGAATTTAAGATCGTGGAGCGGATTATGGCTGGAGATGCGGTGGATTCATCGCTCAAGGCTGGAGAGGCTGCGCGTATTTTTACGGGGGCGAAGACTCCCCAAAACACGACGACTGTGGTGATGCAAGAGCATACCGAAGTGGAGAATGATCGTTTAACATTAACGCATGTAACGCCGGTAGGTCTTAATATTCGTTATAAGGCTGAAGAGATGCAAAAAGGGGCGGTGCTCTTTTCTAAGGGGCATGTGTTAGATCCGGCGGCAATTGCTTTGCTTGCTTCTCAAGGGATTTGGGAAGTAAAAGTTTATGAAGCACTGAAGATAACGATATTTTCGACGGGGAATGAATTGAGAGAACCTTGGGAAAATATTGAGGAGAGTGAGATATTTGATGCAAATCGTTATCAATTATTGGCATGGGTTTCAACATTAGCTAAAGCCCATGATGGGGGAATTTTAAAAGATCAATATGAGATTATTTTAGATGCCTTGTCAACGGCTTCGAAGGAGAATGATCTGATTATCCTCAGCGGTGGCGCTTCTGTGGGTGAGGCTGATTTTGTTGCGAGAGCTATTACGGAGTTAGGTGAACTCAATATGTGGAAACTTGCAATTAAACCTGGTAAACCTTTTGGCTGGGGAAAAATTGGTTCTTGTCATATTATAATGTTGCCGGGAAATCCTGTGTCAGCGTACGCAACCTTTTATCTTCTAGGTTATCCCGCTATCAAGCAGTTAATGGGGCTTTCTCCAGAATTGCCGCAATTGATGGCAACGATCAACTTTGGATCTGATCGTATTCAACCACGCCGCGAGTTTTTGCGAGGGCATTATTACCAAGATGCGCAAGGGCTCTATTGTGTTGATAGTACAGGGTTGCAAGGCTCGGCAATGCTTAGTGGGTTGAGTTATGCCAACTGTTTAATAGAAATGAAAGAGAATCAAGTTACAGAAAAAGGAAGTCAGGTGAGAATCTATCCCCTTCCTAAAGAGGTCGCGAAAGCGTAATTTAAGAATGAGTATTCAAAGAGAAGATGTGAGATACGCATTAGATCAACTGGCTTTTGAGGTTGATGATGTGGCATGTGAGAAGCTCACGAAATATCTCCAAGGCATGTTGCTTTGGAATAAAGCCTATAATTTAACGGCAATTACAGATCCTAAGGAGATGCTTGTCAAGCATCTGTTAGACTCTTTGGTGCTTGCGCCGGAGTTAGAGAAACGTATTCCTAATGGACGGTTTATTGATGTGGGTACTGGTGCCGGGTTACCAGGCGCTCTATTGTCAATTGTTATGCCTAATGCGAACTTTACGTTATTAGATAGCGCTATTAAACGAACGCGTTTTATTAATCAAATGAAGCTCGAGATAGGCTTGCCGAATGTTGAAATTGTCACGTCAAGAGTACAAGATCATCAGCCTGATGAGCGCTATGATGCGGTATTATCACGGGCATTTGCGAGTGGTGAAGATATGGTGAATTGGTCGGAGCATTTAGTGCATGATCATGGAAAAATGGCGGCGATGAAAGGTAAATTCATCGAAGAGGAGTGGGAAAGTGTTTCACAATTCCCTCATCGAGAGGTTGTGCCATTAGATGTGCCGGGGCTTTTTGAAGAACGGCATTTGATCTTCTTATCGAAGTGATATTTTTGATATAATTTTATTCTCAATTTAGAAAGGTAGGAACCATCATTGGCAACGATCATTGCAATCGCAAATCAGAAAGGCGGCGTCGGTAAGACCACGACCGCGGTAAACCTTGCCTCAAGTTTAACTGAGAGCAAAATGCGTCCAAATGTCTTATTAATAGATTTAGACCCACAGGGGAATGCAACAACAGGGATTGGAGTGGATAAACACTCACTCGAGTTTGGTGTTGTTGATCTGCTTTTAGGGGAAGCTTCTATTGCAGAAGTGATTTTGGATCTTGAAAAGGCAGGATTAAGATTAATTGGCGCTAACGGAGAGCTTACGGGTGCGGAAGTTTTACTGGCGCAGGAGCCGAAAGGTATTTATACCTTAAAAGAGGCTTTGGCACCGATTAGAGGGAACTTTGATTACATTATTCTTGATTGTGCGCCCTCATTAAATATGTTGACGCTCAACTCTTTGGCGGCCGCGACAGACATTATTATTCCTGTACAGTGTGAGTATTATGCGCTAGAAGGCATTTCTGCATTGATGGATACCATTTCATCAGTCAAGGATGCGACGAACCCAGATCTTAATATTATGGGTGTATTAAGAACAATGTATGATGGGCGAAATACGCTTGCGATTCAGGTGTCTGAGAACTTAGAGGCACATTTCGGTGAGAAGATGTTTGAGGCGATGGTTCCCAGAAATGTTCGTTTAGCAGAGGCGCCGGGTTATGGTGTACCGATCACCGTATATGATGGTAAATCAAAAGGGGCGATTGCGTATACTGAGCTTGCGCGTGAAGTCATTGCTCGAAGCAAAAAGAGGTAGCTTGTGAAAAAAAGAGGATTAGGACGTGGCTTAGAGATGTTACTCAGCCAAACGGGTGCAGAAATTGCAGCGGATTCTGTGAAAGCAGATCGAGAGGGTGTAAAAGAGGTTTCGATTGAAAAGTTGGTGCCGGGAAAATATCAGCCGCGCCGTTTTTTTGATCAAGATGCGTTAGAGGCATTAGCTTCATCTATTAAGTCTCAGGGAATCATTCAGCCGATTGTTGTTCGTGAGGTTGAGGGGGGGAAGTTTGAGATTTTAGCAGGTGAGCGTCGCTGGAGAGCATCTCAGCTGGCAGGATTGAAAGCTGTTCCGGTAATCTTTAAAGAGATGAGTGATCAGGAGGCGCTTGCGGTTGCGTTAATTGAGAATATTCAGCGTGAGAATCTTAATCCTGTTGAGACTGCGATCGCTTTAAAACGCTTAATTGAAGAGTTTACATTAACGCATCAAGAGGCGGGAGAAGTGATTGGTAAATCACGCTCTTCAATCACTAATACATTAAGATTGTTGGAACTTGAAGAGATGGTTCAGCAGTTATTAGCAGAGCAGAGACTTGATATGGGCCATGCTCGTGCACTTTTAGCATTGCCTAAAAAGCAGCAAGCAGATGTTGCGAAGAAGGTAGTCGAAAATCAGTTGACGGTTCGTGAAACTGAACATTTAGTAAAGGCTTTATTAAATGAAAGTGGTAGTATAAAGACAGCACAAAAAGTTGCGAAAAAAGATCAAGATGTTTTGAGTCTTGAGCGGGATTTGAGTGAGTATTTAGGTGCTTCTACAGAGATCAAGTCAAAAAAAGCAGGAAAGGGTGAGGTGGTGATTCGTTATAACTCGCTCGATGAATTAGACGGTATATTATTGAAAATTAAGCGATAGCTAGCAAATGCTACAAAATCGCTACGAATAAGTTGACCTTGGGAGTAGGGGCGACTATAATCTTGGCATGAATTTAAAGGCGAGGATCTGATGATTCCTAGAATTGTAGTAGCACAACTCGCTGTTTTACTAATCACTACTATTTTGGCGTGGTCAGTATACGATGGTGTGACAGCGGTTTCTCTATTTGCTGCCGGTATTTCTATGTTAATACCAAATGTTTTTATGGCTGCAAATATGTCGTTGGTGCGATTTCACAAGGTCTTCTTTTGGATAGGCGTCTTCTTTAATAAATTTATTATTCTGTTGCTCTTTTTAGTGAGCATCATAGTAATTAAGGATCCAAATTTATTTGCGTTCCTAATTGGGATTATAGTCGTATCGCAAGTTCCCCTTGGATATGTGTTAATATCTTCCTTGAGAAGAGAAAAAGTAATTGTATAGAGAGAACTATGGCTAGTGAATTAACAAATGCATCGTATATTGAACACCATCTTGTCAACTTAAACCAAAGAGGAACGCCACAAGAAGCAACGGAATTTGTTAACTTCGGTTTAATTAACCTTGATACGGTATTTTGGTCAGTTGTTTGTGGTATCGTAGTAATCTTATTTCTCTGGGCTGCTTCGCGCAAAGCGACTGCTGGCGTTCCAGGAAAATTCCAAGCATTTATTGAAATTCTTGTTGAATTTGCGGAAAAACAATCTAAATCATTAGTCAATGGGCCGCAAGGGTTTATCGCACCGTTAGGTTTGACAGTATTCCTTTGGATTATTGTGATGAACACACTTGACCTTCTTCCAATTGACTTAGCACCTAAGGTTATTGATGCATTAGGTCTTACAGAAGCACTCCCTTATCATAAAATTCTTCCAACTGCAGACGTGAGTGCAACGTTAGGTATGTCTACGGCGGTATTAGCAGTTGTGATCTTCTATTCTATTAAAGCAAAGGGCATGGGCTTCGTGAAAGAGCTCTTCTGTGCTCCATTTGGTATTTGGCTTGCACCTGCAAACTTTGTTTTAAATATCGTTGAATTTATTTCTAAAGCTTTCTCACTCGGTATGCGACTTTTTGGTAACATGTTCGCAGGTGAGTTGATCTTTATGTTGATCGCACTTTTAGGTGCAACAGGTACGCTTTGGGGTATGGGTCTTCACGTGTTTGCAGGTGCAGCATGGGCGATCTTCCATATCTTAATCGTCATCTTACAGGCTTATATTTTCATGACATTGACTCTTGTATATCTGGGTCAAGCGCATGAATCTCATTAAAGAATCAATCGGAAGATTGTGTTTTATAATTGTTTGTTAACGTTAGTGTTTTCTTAAATATAGGAGTTATATTATGGGTTTAGTTGCAATTGCATGTGGTATCATCGTTGGTCTTGGTGCGATCGGTGCGGCATTAGGTATTTCAATGTTAGGTTCTAAATACATCGAAGCTTCAGCTCGTCAACCAGAGATCATGGATTCACTTTTACCAAAAGTATTCATTCTTGTTGGTCTTATTGATGCGGCGTTCTTAATCGGTGTTGGTATTGCTGTATTCTTCGGTATGACTGTATTCACAGGTGCGTAATTACGTTACACTTAAAGCTTAAGTGGTAAAGACATTTGTTGTACAGGCATATAAAGGATAGGTAGTAACATG
>JASLEF010000116.1 GCA_030151245.1 Ignatzschineria sp.
CGGTTTAATAGTTTGATCACAAAGCAATTAATAGATGGGGCAAAAGATGGGTTACTGAGAAGTGGTATTAAAGAAGAGGATATTACACTAGCCTGGGTACCTGGAGCTTATGAGATTCCCTTAATTGCAAAAAAATTTGCAGAAAAATCTGAGTATGATGCTGTGATCTGTTTAGGAGCGGTCATTCGAGGCGCAACCGCACACTTTGATTATGTTGCCGGGGAAGCTGCAAAAGGTATCAGTAAAATAGGTCTAGAGTGCGGTAAACCCGTGATGTTTGGAATCTTAACTGTGGATACCATTGAACAAGCTCTTGAAAGAGCAGGAACAAAAGCAGGAAATAATGGTTTCTCAGCAGCAATGGGTGTTGTTGAAATGCTTAGTTTGATTGATGAGATTGCTTAAAGAAGGGGGTTTTAGCGATTCCTTTTACCGAGTAATCTTGGTATCATGTCGGCGGAATAAGGTTCAATGATGAGATAAATAGAAGAATAAAGTCATTGAGTCATGCCTTAATATAAAGTTTTTAAAGGGTTTAGCAGATTATTTTTTATTAAACTTAGGAGGTCAACATGAGTAAAATTAACTCATTAAACACTCTATCTACCTTAAATGTGGGTGGCAAAGAGTACCATTACCATTCGATCAAAAAAGCAGAAGAGAAATTAGGAGATCTATCAAGACTCCCAAAATCAATGAAAGTTCTTCTTGAGAACTTACTTCGCTTTGAAGATAACGTCACAGTCAATGCTGATGACATCGCCGCGATTGGTGAATGGGCACGTAACCGCTCATCTAAACGTGAGATCCAATACCGTCCTGCACGTGTTTTAATGCAAGACTTTACCGGAGTTCCAGCTGTTGTTGACTTAGCAGCAATGCGTGATGCAATGGTGAAAGCTGGCGGTGATGCGAAGCATATCAATCCACTTGCACCTGTTGATTTAGTCATTGACCACTCGGTGATGATCGACACATTCGGTACGAACGCTTCATTTGAAGAGAACGTAAAATTAGAAATGGAACGTAACGGTGAGCGTTATGAATTCTTGAAATGGGGTCAAAACGCGTTTGATAACTTCCGTGTTGTGCCACCAGGAACAGGAATCTGTCATCAGGTAAACTTAGAGTTCCTTTCACAAGTTGCTTGGACGAATGAGAAAGATGGTAAAACATGGATCATGCCTGATACTTGTGTCGGTACTGACTCACATACACCAATGGTGAATGGTCTTTCAGTACTTGCTTGGGGTGTGGGTGGTATCGAAGCGGAAGCTGCGATTCTTGGACAACCTATCTCAATGGTAATACCTGAAGTCGTAGGTTTTAAATTAACCGGAAAATTAGTGGAAGGTGTTACAGCAACAGACTTAGTATTAACAATCGTTGAAATGCTACGTCAAAAAGGGGTTGTTGGTAAATTCGTTGAATACTATGGTGATGGTCTTAAGGATCTTCCGCTTGCAGACCGTGCGACGATTTCAAACATGGCGCCAGAATATGGAGCAACTGTTGGTTTCTTCCCTGTTGATGAGATCACATTAAACTATATGCGCTTAACAGGCCGTGATGAAGAGATCATCGCTCGTACAGAAGCTTATGCGAAAGAGCAGGGTTTCTGGGGCAATGATGGTGATGAGCCAGTATTTACAGATACATTAGAACTTGATTTAGGTAGTGTTGTTCCTAGTATGGCAGGTCCTAAGCGTCCACAAGATCGTGTAACATTACCTGGTCTTAAAGATGCTTTTGATAAATTCGTTGCAGACAGCAATGACGATATCAATAAATCAGCGGATATCTATCTTAACGATAAGAAAGAGACTTTAAATCAAGGAGACGTTGTATTTGCAGCGATTACTTCATGTACAAACACCTCTAATCCAAGCGTTATGATGGCGGCTGGTTTAGTAGCAGAAAAAGCTTCTAAACTTGGTTTAACACGTAAACCATGGGTGAAAACATCTCTTGCACCAGGATCAAAAGTGGTGAGTGAGTACTTAGATAAAGCGGGCTTAACCAAATATCTTGATCAGGTTGGTTTCAACTTAACAGGTTATGGTTGTACTGCTTGTATCGGTAACTCAGGTCCGTTAATTAAAGAAGTGGGTGATGCTATTGATGAAAATGATTTCGCAATGTCTGCAGTCATCTCAGGAAACCGTAACTTCGAAGGACGTATCCATCCACAAATCAAAACCAACTGGATTGCTTCACCACCTTTAGTGGTTGCGTTTGCGATTGCAGGTACAACACGTATCGATATCTCTAAAGAGCCAATCGCTCAAGATAAAGATGGTAATGATGTATTCTTGAAAGATATCTGGCCTTCAAACCAAGAGATTGCTGATGCAGTTGCACAGGTAGACGGCACAATGTTCCGTAAAGGATATGATGGTGTATTTGATGGTGATGCTCACTGGCAAGCACTTGATGTTGCAAAAACAGAGACATTCCAATGGAATGAGCAATCAACGTATGTACAACATCCTCCATACTTTGAAAAAATTGATCAGCCAATTGCAGCACTTAAACCTATCGAAAATGCTAATGTATTGGCATACTTTGGTGACTCAATCACAACGGACCATATTTCACCAGCAGGTGTGATCATGGCAGGTGCTCCAGCAGGTTTATACTTGCAAGAGAAGGGTGTGACGCCTAAAGACTTTAACTCATATGGTTCACGTCGTGGTAACCACCAAGTAATGATTCGTGGTACTTTTGCAAATATCCGTATCCGTAATAAGATGTTAACGGATGTTGAGGGAGGTTTCACGAAACATATTCCAACAGGTGAAACACTTCCGATTTATGATGCAGCAATGCGTTATGAAGCTGAAAATACACCGCTAATCGTTTTAGCAGGTAAAGAGTATGGTTCAGGTTCAAGCCGTGACTGGGCAGCTAAAGGTCCAAACCTTTTAGGTGTTAAAGCAGTAATTGCTGAGAGCTATGAGCGTATTCACCGTTCAAACCTCATTGGTATGGGTATTCTTGCACTTCAGTATAAAAATGGTGAAAATGCAGAAAGTCTTGGTTTAACTGGTGAAGAGTCATTCACTATTAACTTTGATGACAGTATTAAACCAGGTCAAGATATCGAAGTATCAGCGAAAAAAGCTGATGGCACGGTTGTGAATTTCACAGTACTTTGCCGTATTGATACTTTGAATGAAGTAGATTACTTCAAATCAGGCGGTATCTTACATTACGTTCTTCGTGAAATGATCGCAGAACACAAATAAGATTTTACGGACTTATTTGAACAATAGAGAGGTATCCTTCGGGATACCTTTTTTATATGTATATTTTATGGATCCTCAGTTTGCTTCACGAGGGTGGAATCTGAATTATCATGATAATGGGCTAATAATAACGTCAGACAGCATAGTTTTTTTTACCCTATACTTATTTTTAAACTGGTTTTATGATATGTCGGAATCGAATATCCAGGAGTATAATGAAAAATAGGGAATTTAAAGTTTTTTTGTATATGACTGAGTTTTGAAGGAAAATTTAGATAATAAAAAAAGCAGATAGTATTGATATCTGCTTTTGTGATTACTTTATCAAAAATGGATATTATTCAGCGAGTAAACGACCTTGTTTATCGGTAAACTTACCTGTAATAATCATCACCAAATCGATTAAAGACCAAATTCCAAGACCGCCTAGTGTGAAGAACATTAAGAAGCCTGTACCAATTTTTCCAACGTAAAAACGATGGACACCCAAGCCTCCCAAGAATAAACATAACAAGATTGCCGCAACTTTACTTTTATCACTATTTTCCATTTTTAGATCCTTAATTGTCTATTAAATATTAAAGTAAACAAAAAAATTACTTACTTTTGAAATTCAAAGAAATTCTATCAGATAGAATAATTTAATAATAAATTCTATGTAAATGTTGTTTTTAAATGATTTTTAAATAAATTTTAATTATTTTTAGCATCTATCTTTTGAAATATTCTATGAAATATAAGATTTTCTGATGAATATTCAGTTATATTTAATGTTATTTTCCGTCATGTTGGAAATTTTCAGATAAGGCTTACAAATTTGAGATAAAATATCTTCATCACATATCAATTATCATGAGTCTTTCAAGGAGGAAATATCATGAAATCCATCAGTAAAATAACATCTTTAGTCGTTATATCAATATTACTTACAGCTTGTAATACTTGGAATGGGATGAGCTCAAAAGAAAAAGGAATGGTAATAGGGACAGGTGCCGGGGCAGCAACAGGCGCAGCGATAACAGGAGGAACCGTATTGGGAACAGGTGCAGGAGCGGCATTAGGTGGCTTTATTGGAAATGAAATTGGAAAAGCGCTTTAAGGATCTGTCCATTATTTTAGTGAAAAATGGGAAACTTCTTGAAGAAGAGAGCATTATTTTAAAAGAATGCTTAGTAAGGAGAGATGAATAAATCTCTCTTTTTTATTAGCTGTGATATTATCAATATATCCATAACCAACTGTTTTATAGGAGGAGTTCTATGAAATCATTCATTAAAATAACATCAATTATGACTCTATTAGTAATGACTACCGCTTGTTCTACTTGGGACGGGATGAGTAAAAGTGAAAAGGGAACTGTAGTAGGAACAGGTGCAGGGGCTGTGATTGGGGCTCAGATATCAGATGGGAAAGTGTTTGGGACAGCAGCAGGAGCCGCGGCAGGAGCATTGATAGGTAATCAAGTCGGTAAATCTCTTTAATCTATAAAGAAGTTATTTTAATCGCATTGTGATAGCAATAGCGCATAATAACTAAAAGCCTCAAGTGAGATTCGCTCCTTGGGGCTTTATAATATTTCTTAAGTATCAAACTTCTTGCGACTTTCCCAGCGTTTTTTTGCTAGTAAGCGCATGTCTGGAACAATATCTGTTTCATCGACAATTTCTTCACCAATAATTTTTTCTAGAATATCTTCAAGTGTGATGATCCCGAGCCAACTCCCATACTCATCATAGATAAAAGCTAAATGTTGTTTCTCATCGAGTAATTTTCGGAATGCACTTTTAACACTTATGGTATCTGGTAAAACAAGGGGTGGTTTTTCGGCAAAATCTAGTAGGGATTGTTCACTATTGATTAAATCAACTAAATCATGCCTGAAGAAAACCCCTAAAGGATTCTCCTCATCATCTAAAATCGGATATCGTGAGAACTGATTTTGATCAATCAATATTTTTAATGCTTCGAGTGTCGTTGTAGGCTTAATCGCAGCGGTGACCACTCTAGGCGTCATGATTGTTGTCAGATCAACCTCGTCAAGATCTAAAATATTTGCAATGACTTGTTGCTCTTTTGCTTCGATAGCATTTAATTCTTTCGCTAAACCGGCGAGAGATTTTATTTCTTGGCGAAGATTTCCATCTTCTTTACTATTACCAATCATTCTCATAATTAAGTCTGACAACCAAATAAAGGGCGTTAATAGCAGAATCATCGGATTTAATATTGTGGGTAGAATGAGACTTAATCGGCGCCAATATTTTGCGCCTAAAACTTTAGGAATAATTTCAGATAAAATTAAAATAAGTACCGTCATAATGGCAGAAGCAATCCCGAGATATCCACTTCCATAAAGATTTGTCACTTGAGCACCAACTCCTGCTGCACCAACAGTATGAGCGATAGTATTAAGCGTTAAAATTGCCGCTAGAGGCCGGTCAATTTTGTCTCGAAGTTTTTTAAGCTTAGGATAAAGAGCAGGGCAATCAACTTTTTGTTGAGAAATAAAGCTCGGCGTTAATGACAGTAGAACGGCTTCTAAGATTGAGCAGATAAATGAAATCGAAATTGACACAATAACGATTAAAAGTAAGAGGAGCATTGATATCTCTATATTATTAAGGAGAACTAATTATATCGAATTTCATAAAATCACATTGGTTTTTTTTGACTTTCGTAATAAAAAACCCCAGTGATATATCACTGAGGTTTATCGCTAGTTGAATAGCATTGTTCATGCCAACTTTTTTAAAAGACTTTTGCTGCGATGATACCCTTCTAGTTATTTTTTTTGACCACTGAATCTTAAGAGTAGATACCCTAAGATACCTGAAATTAATGATCCTAAGAAGACTCCAATCTTACTAAGATCTTGGAGTTCTGGGCTTGCAAATGCTAGCATACTAATGAAGAGACTCATCGTAAATCCAATTCCGCAAAGTAGCGAAATTCCATAAACTTGTAACCAGCTAGCGCCTGTAGGACGCTTGAAGATACCGAGTTTTTCGCCTAAGAAGACCATCCCAAATACACCGATTTGTTTACCGAAGAAAAGGCCAAACGCGACACCTAAGACGATAGGGTGTGTTAACATTGATAGTTCTACACCAGTAAGGGAAACCCCTGCATTTGCAAGACCAAATAGTGGAATAATTAAGAATGCAACCCAATTTCCTAAAGCATGTTCCCACGCAATAAGAGGCGTCTCTCCATTACCATTTTCTTTGACATTATTGAGCGGAATCGTCATTGCTAAGACAACGCCCGCAAGTGTTGCATGAATACCGGATTGTAATACTAAGAACCAAAGTACGATACCGACGATGATATAGTATAAAGGGTTTACAATGCGTTTAAGGTTAAAGAAAATAAGAATTATTAAAGCTACTGAAGCGCCTAATAGATAGAGCAAATTCAGCTCATTGCTATAAAATACCGCAATAATTAAGATCGCGGCAAGATCATCAATAATGGCGAGCGCCGTGAGAAAGATTTTTAATGAAAGGGGAACCCGACTTCCTAAAAGAGCAATAATACCCAGGGCAAAAGCAATATCAGTAGCAGTAGGGATTGCCCAGCCAGTAATTGCCGCAGGATCACTTTTATTTAAAATAAAATAGATTACTGCAGGTACAGCCAGGCCTGCAAAAGCTGCAAGACCAGGTAGGATTCTTTGAGAGTTTGTTGCAAGTTCCCCATTTATAAATTCTCGTTTGAGTTCAAGACCTACGTAGAGAAAAAAGATCGCCATGAAAGCATCGTTGATCCAATGTAGTACAGATAGTCCGGCAATATAACTGCTTAAAATTGCAAAATATTGTTCTGCTAAAGGACTGTTAGCAATTAATAAACCGAGTATAGCTGATAGCATTAGCACGATGCCCCCAGCGGTAGGGAGTGAGAAGAAATATTTTATTTTCTGGTACATCTAGGCTCCTAAATTGAGTCAGGTGTCATTTAATGGGGCAATGAATTGTTCGGTTAAGCCCGCAGTGTACTAAAAAAATTATTTGATAAGAATCAAAATTTTGCGAATAGCTGAGCAAATCTTAGACATATATAGAGGTTCTCATTTGACGCAGGTTATTTACTAAAATAATCAATGAGGTAGGTGGTTTTTTTGGTGTCTATTGATAATATATTTACAATATTATCGATATAATTCTCCCTATTTATGGCTGTGCGCTAATTTGTATTTTTTATGAAATTTCTATTGAAATAGAGTGGAGTAAGATGCCTTTTTATATTTTAGACTTAATAATCGCTTTTTGTTGTATTATTCATATTGTTAAAACAGGACAGGATCGATATTGGATCTATATTGTAATCATCTTACCGATCGCTGGATTTTTAGCCTATTTGTTTTTAGTTGTATTACCTGGAATGATGTCTACTCGACAAGGATATCGGGTTGCCAATAAGATCAAAAATATTTTAAATCCACAAGCTGAACTTAAAGCGGCAACTAAAGAGTATGAGATAGTTCAATCTTTTGCTAATCAAAAACGATTAGGGGATGCCTTGTTAGGGGTTAAAGAGTATTCTCAGGCCTTAGCGCTGTACCAAGATATTTTAAAGGGATTTTATATCACGGACCCTGAACTGCTATTACAGATTGCAAAATGCCATTTTCACTTAGGAAATAACGTAGATTGTTTGAATACGTTAACAGAACTAAAAAAACATAATCCTAGCTATCATACACCAGATGGGCATCTCTATTTTGCAAAAGCTCTTTCGTCACAAGGGAGAGTGTCAGAATCTCGTCATGAATTTGAAGCACTAATTCAATATTATCCTGGATTTGAGGCGAAAGTTTCTTATGCCGAATCCTTAATCTTGTGGAATGATTTAGAGTCCGCAAAAGTGCTTTTACAATCTCTCAATAAAGAAGTCAAACGATCAGAACGTCATGTTAGAGAAGTGAATGCGGAGAGTATTTCGCGGATGAAAAAATTATTAACAGAACAGGATTGGTCATAATCACTTTTGGGTTGATAATGGCGTATGACCTAAAGCGTATACGCCATATTCATCATTAACTGCGAGCACTATAATGGCAGCAGCGGTTTGATAGCAGTGATCGGCATTCCATAAAGATGGTGTAAACCAAGATCCTATTTGATCTTCATACCGTGATGCCATGCTGTTGCCATCAGGAGGTGTAATTCTTAAAATCCAACCTTGAGGGCAGTGTTTTGTTTCTCCTAGAACCTGATAAGTCATATCTTTAGCCATTTCTAAATACAATTTATTATTAGCTATTTCCATCGCAGCTACTGAAAACCCAGCAATATCTATTGTTTTTGAAAATCGTATTGTTGCCACTCCTTGGCGAATATCGGCTAACTCTGTAATAGGTAATTCCATCGGTGTATCTAAATTTATCCAAGAGTCTTTAGGAATGATTATTTCTCCAAATGCAAGGGGGGATTTTAACGATATATAACGCATTTTCATGGCTTCTATGCGTGATTTTTCAATGAAGATATTATCGATTTTTATGAGTATCGAGCTCAACATCAACATCGCTGCCGGCGCAATCATGAGGACCATTAAACTATTGAGAAACAGTAGAGTTACCTTTGATGTTGAAGCGCTCCTAAGATATCGCCGACGATAAGACCATAATCCGATGAAGATGATGAATCCGATTAGCGCGATTAATAAGATTATGATAAAACCGCCGGCGACTGCTGCTGCTCCCATGTGAAGACTCCTTTAAAGTACTCTAAATTCTTCTATGTGGATTGAGCTTTTTTAATAGCTGATCAACATATTGTGGAACGATCGTTCCCGCAGGACCAAGATGGGACTCCTGAAATAAGCTGGTTCCATTCATGGGAT
>JASLEF010000144.1 GCA_030151245.1 Ignatzschineria sp.
AGCAATTAAATTTGCAGCACAAGCGGGGGCATTAGATGAAAAAGCAGTTGTGAAAGAGACGTTAATTGGTTTTAAACGTGCAGGTGCCGATATCATTGTGACATATTATGCAAAACAGATTGCCGAGTGGTTACGTGATGGGGAAATGGATAGTTTGAGCCGTTAATGAGTAAGCGCGTTAAAAACAGTCTCTAATATTTCATATTTGAAATAAAAGTATCGTTAAAAACGGTATCCGATAATTGTCTGATACCGTTTTTTATCTCCTACTATTTTAGTTTAATGGCTTATAGGGGAATCGGTTTTATAGTTATATCGCTCTAATCAGTGCGTCATCTTAACTGCTAGCGTGCGATCTGAACACAATGTAAAAACATTCGAATCAGCGGTGAGACAGCTTTAAACAAGAGGATCAAAATAGGTGTTTTTTAAACCAGTTTCACTATAAAACGTTATTAACAATTCAAATCTTCTTTTTAGCGTAGAGGCTTTGTTAGGAGAATATTTGTAGACTTTTTCAGATCGTACGCCAGTAATAATCGATCACTTTTTTAAATAGAATAATTATCGTTAGAATAATTGTTTAAATTATCAATATAAAGTATTGTTTTAAAATTAAATTTATTGTAAATATCTAGATTTAAATCATTATTGGTTGGTTGATATCTTTTAATATTAATTTGATTATGTATAATTTTTATTATCTGCGTTTTTAAATAGCATCTATCTGATTTGCAAAGAGAATAAAAATTATGAATAAGACCTACAATGTTGTTTTTAATAAAAGTATTGGTGAGTATCAAGTGACAAGTGAACTCATAAGTAATCGTAAAAAAACAAAAAGTTCAAAAAGAATGGTGGTCACGGCAGCTTCGTTATTGTTAACTGCTGCTGTTAATATTTCTAGTGCGCAAATAACGGTAGGTGAGGGACGAACAGAACTTCATAATGCCAGTGATATTGGTGGTAATTTAAGTAAAGTCTCTTTTAATATTAAAGATCACGATATTCTGAGTTCTGATCCCTTAAAAAATGCTTTTAAAACGTATATGGCTGATCCTCATAATGGGGACTATGAACAAATCGATAAATCTCTGAACGATTATACGACTATGATTCACAAATCGATTGAGAATAGGTCATTAGGTCATTTATATATGACTAAAGATATGGCGCTGACGCTTTCAGAAACCATCAATAGTGCTTCTGATCAAAATATTGTGATCAGAGCCGATAATAGCCGTGAATTAAAATTATCAGGTGCGACGACTACACTCTTTAATAACACTAATACCCTGATTATGACAGGTAAGGATTTTTCCCAATATCCTTGGCCTAGAATAAATATTCGAGATAATAAAGTGGTCGGGGATCTTATTAAAAATACGGGTGATGCATATTTTGATGGCGTCCTATTTGTGAATAATAGTGGTACGATTACCAATCTTGGCACCATGTTATTTCAAGGTTCAACTCTTGCTGGTAACGAAGGAACGTTTATAGATAATCGTGGTGATCTTATTATTAAAGAGAGTGATTTTAGTAGCCATAAGGGGACTTTCTTTAAAACTAGTGGTGATACCTTAATTGATAATGTTCTCTTTGAGCGTAATAATCATGATGGTGCATCTAAACCTTCTCAACACATGATTAGTGTTACAGGGGGAACAACCCTTGTTAAGAATTCCACGTTTAAAGATAGTAATCAAAGAGCTATCTCTGTTGATAATACCGCAACCTTAATCGTAGAGGGTTCGACTTTTGAAAATTTAAAGGTTGATACGAATAATGCCGGTGCTTTAGATGGTTATCGGTCTAATTATTTTCAGGTGATGGATAGTACTTTTAAGCAAAATCATACTTCAAATCATGGTGGGGCAATCGCATTTGTTGCAGGTGCAGGCTCACAAGATAGCCGTTTATTTAAAAATAGTGATTTTATCGAAAATAGTGCTGGGCAGTGGGGCGGTGCTATTTATGGTTATAGTGATTTCACTATTGCTGTTGATGAAGGAAAGACGTCTACTTTTAGAGGAAATATCGGTCAAGATAACGGCAGTGGCACAGGTTATGTTGCGAACTCGATTGCATCTGCCTATAAGAATGCAGTGAACTTACAAGTGGATGGTGTGCTTGATATGCGTGATCCAATGTATGCTTTAGGATGGGTTACTAAATCTGGTACAGGAACTTGGAAGCTTGGTGGAAGTAATGACAATATTACGGGTATTAATGTCCAAGAAGGTGAACTTTATCTCTATCGAGAGGGGGAAGTTGAGAATAAAAATAAATATGATCAGTACCCCTATAGTGAAGTAGCAGCTGGGAATTTTGTTTTAAGTGGTGATTTTATTCTAGGCGCTGCTGGGAAATATGCTGCTTTAAGTGTGAATGGTAATCAGATTCAAGCGAATAACATCTCCTTAAATAACTCAGGGATTGATGGCGGAACGACATTGATCTTTAGAATTGATGGTACCACTTCGCTTACTGATTATATTTTGACATTAGCTGGCAACACGCACGTTGATAATATCGTGACAATTGATATTGATTCTTATGATTTGCAAGACGCGACCTATCAATTAGTAGAAACTACTGGTCAAGCGGATCTGGATCTTAGCAAATACCACTTAACCATTAATGGTAACTCCCCTTTAGATGGCAATCGTTTAGAAAATGGCTTTAGTTTAGGTTATGGGAGTGATAAAAAAACCATTGAGTTAGCGGCTTCTAATCTTCAAAATGTAGTGAATATTTGGGGGGATAAAGCGGGGAATGAACTCGACCTTTGGAGTGAGCTCCATGATAAAAACTGGAGTCATTCTACTGGTGAATTCTTAAATGGAGATATCGCTGTTTTTGGTGGGAAAAGAGCGGGAACTGTCAGATTGACTGATGGTGTACGTTCTGCCGCAATCGTTGTTAATGGTTCTGAAAATTATGATTTTCAGGGCACGATTATTATCGATGGTGAGAAAACAACCTTAAAAAATGATCTCAATGATGACAGTATCGTGTTGGGGAAATTAATCGTAGGTGCGCAAGATTGGTCCTCTTTTAAGCGGTCTTTTAGTGGCACATTAGATCTTACGGGTACAAAAAATAATCAATTTGGTGCCGGTGTTGAGATTGAAAGTGGTACAGTGAAAATCTCGGCATTAGACCAGTTAGGAAAAGATGACCCCTATCTGACTTTTACGGGAAATAGTGATGGGACTCTGCTCATTACAGATGGTGCGGATATTACTATTGGTGATAATTCACCCCTGAGCTTTAATATCGAGCATGAGAAATCGGCGCGTATTAAAACAGAAAAGAATGCTAAGCTCACTTTTGATAGTTTTAGTCCTTGGTTATATGGGGCGCTTATTGTAGAAGGCCATGAGGGAAATCTTGTAAACTTTAACGCCAGTAATCTCATGATGACGGGAAATGGGATTATTAATTTAGATTATGTTTATTATAATGGCGGTTTTATTCAGCTTTATAATGATTATCAGGGGGATGGGCTATTTTCCATCAAAAATTCTATTATCGATCGTGCAACGGTTCAATTAGTTGAGTCGGGGGCTGATTTATTAACGATTCGATTTGAAGATACACAATTTATTAATAACAGCACCGTGGATCTGCAGTACGAAGGCGATACTGAATTTACCAGAGTCGATTTTATTGGTAATGGTACTGTTGATGATCCTAATTATAGTTCAACTGCAGCATTAGATGCCCCAGCAGGTTTTACCATGAGCGAATCGTCTTTTATAGATAATAAAGGTTCTGATGGTGCTGCTATTCACTTTAGAGGTAAATACTCGGATAAACGTTTGCAGGCGAATATCAATGATACTACCTTTGAAGGAAATATCGTTAAAGGTGCTTCTTCTGCCTCTGATTGGGAACCAGATACGGGGCTTGGTGGGGCAATTCATATTGCTGAAAGATATTCAGCAATTAATTTATCGAAGACTTCCTTTCTCAATAATCGTACTGAATTAGAAGGGGCGCTAGAGAGTGGTTCAGTTGCAGCGAGTGGTGGTGCTATTTTTGTTCGTGGCGGGACCATTCAGGATTTTGGACTTGGTGAGGATGACTACGATAGTGTCTTAACTATTCAAGATTCAGAGTTCAAGAATAACCATGCAGATAATTTGGGTGGTGCAATCGCAGGGATCAGATATCAGGATAAGTGGAATGAGAGTGGGATAGATCCTATCGTCAATATCACGGGCTCAACTTTTACCGGTAATAATGCTGGCGTTGATGGTGGCGCGATTTATGGCGTCTTTAAAGCGCTCAATATTACCGATACTGATTTCGAAAACAATATCGCCACCACAGGTAAAGGCGGCGCCATTAATTATGGCGGTACCTTAAATCTTAGTGCGACAGATAAAGATGTCATATTTAGTGGTAACACGGCAAATGGTATGAGTAGCGGTATTTATGCGCAAGATAATGCCGTTTTAAATATTGATGTTGCTAGTGGTAAAAAATTAGATATGCAAGATGCCCTTTTAGGGGGTGATGATGTTGTGATCACCAAAAAAGGTGCGGGAAATTGGGTTTTAGGATCGGGGTTTGTTTTTGGTGATCATGTGAAGTTTGCCCTCGATGAGGGTGTATTAGATCTGCAAAATGGGGCTAATTTTACCTTTGGTAAAGGATCCTCATTTACACTAGGAAGTAATGGGGCAAATAGTACATTTATTGCAGGTGGGAATAGCGAATTAGGCGCGGCAGAGAGCGATATTATCTTCAATACAGGATTATTGAATGATCATACTAATACCACTTTGCAACTGACCCTTGCGCAAGATAACGAGATTCTTAATGCCGGCGCGATTACGGCGAATAATGCCGCTTTAAATCTGCTGGGAGATGTAAAATATACGGGTGATGAAAAAGTGAATTTGGAAGTGGATCTTTCAGGTATCACCAGTACATTGGGGCAATATTATGCCTTAGTATTTGCCAATAATGGCAATCTTCTTGAAGATCGTTTCTCACTCAATCAAACGATGACTTATAACGGACGTGATATCTCAGGTATCAATCGTTTAAGTGGCCTCTCTTTGCACTTTGATGCAAAAAATGGTCAATCTATCGTTTTAGAAACCGGGGGCAATACCGGACTTGAAAATGTCGTTGCCACTTGGACAGGGCTTGGTAATATTAACGATTTATGGGATCAGTTAGGTGAGCAAAACTGGGAACATAATGGTACAGCGAAAGAGTTCTTCAATGGCGACATTGCCCTTTTTAATGGGCAAGGTGCTGGAAAAATTTATGTTAATAAAGATAGTGAGGATGTCATTGCCGGCGCTATCATTGTGAGTGGGAATCAAAATTATCAGTTTGAAGGATCGCTGAAAGTTGATATGAGTAGTTCCAGTGATAATCTTCATACGGAAGACTATATTTATACGTTAGGATCATTGATTCTGGGTGCGAAAGAAGATTCAGCATTTACCTCTGATTTTAGTGGCGTGTTAGATTTAACAAAGACACAAAATAACCACTTTGATAATGGTGTTTATCTGAATGGGGGAACTTTAAGAATTTCATCTAAAGATCAAATTGGTGATCAGTTATACTTTGAGGGAGCTTCTGGTAAGCTGTTAATTGCTAGCGGAGGTAATGTTCACTTAGATAGTGGCTTTATGGTTACCCAAGGCTATAAAGCAACGATTAAGACGGAAGAAAATGCGCAGCTAATAGTTGATAATTTTAGTCTTAATGCGAATACATCTCTAACACTCGAAGGTACTAAAGATCATCTCATTCGTTTTAACGATGCAAACATGATGATTAGAGATGGGGAATTGGTTGCCGATTATGTCCATTTTGATAATAGTTTCGTGCAACTTTACGGTATTTATGAAACTCATTTAGAGCCACTTGATATTTCAATAAAAAACTCGTTATTTGAAAACTCTTATAC
>JASLEF010000154.1 GCA_030151245.1 Ignatzschineria sp.
CATTAGCTAGGAGAATTATAAAATGGCAAGAGTTAAACGTGGGACGATCACTAAAGCACGTCACAAAAAAATCTTAAAGAAAGCTAAAGGTTACTACGGCGCGCGTTCACGCACCATCCGTACAGCGACCCAAGCAGTTTATAAAGCAGGTCAATACGCATACCGTGACCGTCGTCAACGTAAAAGAGACTTCCGTTCTCTTTGGATTGTTCGTATCAATGCAGCATCACGTGAGTTTGGTCTCTCGTACAGCCGATTTATCAACGGTTTGAAAAAAGCCGAGATCCAAATTGACCGTAAAGTGCTTGCAGATATGGCTGTTCATGATATTAATGCGTTCGGTGCATTAGCAGAACGTGCTAAATCAGCATTAGCATAAACACAAAATTTCTCAATTATAGGTCCTGTTAAACGATCTATATTAATGAGAGTTCAAACAAAAAGGAAAAGCGGCTATTTTGGCTCTTTTCCTTTTTTTATTTATAAATGATATGTAGGTAGATGAACTAATGAGTCTAGAGACAATTCTTCAGTCTGCTTTAGATGCCGTCACTAAAGCAGATAATTTGCAGGCCCTTGATGAAGTACGCGTAACCTATTTTGGTAAAAAAGGCCAAATCAGTGGGTTAATGGCTGAGCTTGGTAAGTTAGATCCAGAAGCTCGTAAAGCTCGGGGTGCGGAGATTAACCAAGTCAGAACAGCGGTAATGGGTGCGCTTGAAGCGAAAAAGAACGCACTTGAAGAAGCGGAGTTGAATAGACAGCTCATGACTGAAACTGTGGATGTAACGCAGCCAGGTCGTAATAGTGAGATGGGAACACTCCATCCGATTACTAGAACCATGATGCGTATTCATGAGTTTTTTGCATCGGTTGGCTTTGATATTGTTGAAGGTCCAGAAATTGAAAGTGATTTCTATAACTTTGAGGCGCTTAACATTCCAGAGCACCATCCTGCGAGAGCGATGTTTGATACCTTCTATTTTGACGAGCATATGTTACTGCGAACACATACTTCTAATACACAGATTCATGTGATGCAGGAAGAAAAGCCCCCCATTCAGATGATTGGTTACGGTCGTGTATATCGTAGTGACTCAGATGTGACTCACAGCCCAATGTTCCATCAGGTGGAAGGGTTAGTTGTGAATAAAGATGTGACCTTTGCTAACCTTAAAGGGATTTTGACAGAGTTCATGCAACAATTTTTTGAAAAAGATCTCAAGCTTCGTTTTAGACCTTCCTTCTTTCCTTTTACAGAGCCTTCCGCAGAAGTCGATATTGAGTGTGTCATCTGTAGTGGTGAAGGATGTCGTGTGTGTAAAAACACAGGATGGTTAGAGGTTTTAGGTTGTGGTATGGTTCACCCTAATGTTCTTAAGTCCGTGAATATCGATCCTGAAGAGTTCCAAGGTTATGCATTTGGAATGGGCGTTGAGCGTTTAGCGATGCTTCGTTATAGCGTCAATGATCTTCGTTTGTTCTATGAAAATGATATGAACTTCTTAACGCAATTTAGATAAACAATTACTGGGTCAGAAAATATTATGAAAATTTCAGTTTCTTGGTTAAAAGAGTGGATTAATACCATTCCAGAAAATCTCTCAGATCGTTTAACGATGGCGGGATTAGAGGTCGAAGGTATTGAATTAGCAGCGCCAAAATTTAATGGGGTTGTGGTGGGAAAGGTTGTGGAGTTAACGCCTCATCCCGATGCTGATCGTTTACGTGTGGCACAAGTAGATGTGGGGCAGGATGCACTGGTACAAATTGTTTGTGGAGCGCCTAATGTTGAAGTGGGTATTAAAGTTCCTACAGCGTTAGTAGGAGCGGTTCTTCCTGGTGATTTTAAAATTAAAGATGCAAAGCTTCGTGGGGTTGCTTCATCAGGAATGCTCTGTTCTGCGAAGGAATTAGGAATTAATGAAGATGCATCAGGGTTGATGATACTTGATGCAGAGTTAGAGGTAGGAGCTGATTTTAGAGCGTTATTAGACCTTGATGATGAAATCATTGAAATTGATTTAACACCTAATCGCGGAGATTGCTTAAGTATTCTTGGTGTTGCCCGTGATATTGCAGCGATTACTGGGCAAGAGGCAGACTCTGTCGAACGCCCTGAAGTTACGGTTGAAAGTACTTTGACGAAAGCTGTATCTATTGAAAATAGTGCAGATTGTCCAAAGTATTTAGGTCGTGTGATTGAAGGGGTGGATCCTAAAGCTCCTTCTCCTCTTTGGATGCGTGAGCGTCTCCGTCGTAGTGGTATTCGCCCTCATGGAATTCTAGTGGATATCACAAATCTTGTGTTATTAGAGATCGGTCAGCCGCTCCACGCTTTTGATTTTGCAAAAGTGACAGGTGACATTATGGTTCGCCGCGCGAAAGAGGGTGAAAAGCTCACTTTAATTAATGAAGATGTTGTGACGTTGAAGAGTGATACATTAGTGATCGCTGATCAGCAGAAAGTATTAGCTATGGCAGGAATTATGGGTGGAGAAGAGAGTGCCTGTAATGATGATACAACAACTATTTTTTTAGAGTCAGCGTGGTTTAATCCTATTACTATTGCAGGTAAAGCACGTAATTATGGTTTACATACGGACTCTTCGCATCGTTTTGAGCGCGGTGTTGATTTTGAGCTTGCTGAAAAAGCAATCGATTATGCAACGGCGTTAATTCAAAAATATGCAGGAGGTAAAGCGGGAGAAGTTTCACGAGCAATTGATGTGAATTCATTACCGAAACGTGATGCTGTAAAAGTAAGGTTTTATAAAATAAATCAAATAATTGGACAAGAATTTACAAAACATGATATAACTAACTTCGTAAATCGTGTCGGTAATGTGACAGAGGTTCATGATGATTATCTTGTTGTGGTACCACCCTCTTATCGATTTGACCTGCAAATTGAAGAAGACTTTATTGAAGAAGTTGCACGATTGAATGGTTACGATAATGTACCCGTTTCATTTGAAATGGTTTCTCAGGTTCTGATGACTAAAGTTCCAGAATCAAAAGTGACTTTGACAGACTTTAAGAAAATTTTAGTCAGTCGAGGCTTTCATGAAGTGATTGAGATGAGCTTCATTAGTCCAGCTTGGCAGGCGATCTTAGATCCTAATAAGAGAGCGATAGCATTGAAAAATCCGATTTCGAGTGATCTTTCAGTGATGAGAACAACGCTTTTACCTGGAGTATTAGGGGCGATGGATCATAACCTTAAACGCCAACAGACTAGATTACGGTTTTTTGAGTCAGGCCGCACATATAATGGCACGCTTGAAGATGTTGTTCAGGAGTTACATATCGCAGGAGCTATCTGTGGTACTGCAGCGCCTTTGCAATGGGGAGTAGATGCTCGTTCGGCTGACTTTTTTGATTTAAAAGGTGATGTGGAAGCGCTCTTGAAGCGAACAGGAAGAGATGATTTCCGTTTTGTTCCTTCAACGCGTGATATCCTTCATCCGGGACAAAGTGCGGATATTGAATTAGGTAGTGGTGAGGTAGTTGGTTATTTAGGAAAGTTACATCCAAGTGTGATTAAAGCGCTTGATTTAGGAAGAGATATTTTTGTGTTTGAGCTTAATTACGAGCGCCTTGCACAATCAGAAACGCCGAAGTTCAAAGAGCTTTCGCGCTTCCCTGTGTCTAAGCGTGACCTAGCACTTGTCGTTCCCGCAGAAGTGACAACGCAACAAGTAATTGATGTCATGAAAGGGAGCTCAAATCCTCGAAAATTCCTCACACATGTGAACCTATTTGATATTTACGTACCAAAAGCGGATAAAGCAGAAACATCATCTAAAAATATGGCATTTAGTTTAACGTTCCAAAATCGTGAGGAGAGCCTCAAGGATGCGGATGTTGACACCATTGTGGAAGGGATTCTTGCAGATTTAGGTGCTGCCGGAGTTTCGCTACGCCAATAAAGTATTGAAAAATAGTGATAATATGTAAAGGAGTTACACATGTCTACTTTAACGAAAGCTGCAATAACTGAAAATTTGTATCATAGCACTAATATTTCTCGTGAAGATACGAAACAGTTTGTTGAGGATTTCTTTGGAGAAATTAGCGATGCATTAGCATCAGGAAGAGCTGTTAAATTATCGGGATTCGGTAGCTTTGAATTGCGTGATAAATCAGAGAGACCAGGTAGAAACCCTAAAACGGGTGAGGAAATCCCAATTAGTGCACGTCGCGTTGTGACATTCCGTATTGGCCAAAATCTACGTTTAAGCATGAATGAATTAAGTGAAACGGCAGAGAAGTAAACCTTGCCGATAGTCGTTTGATCTTGAAGATGTTTATAGTTAAAAACCTCGCATTGTGCGGGGTTTTTTTATGTTTGAATCATAACAGCGTATAATCAGGAGAGTTTGAATTTGATCTCGAAGGAATTTATGAAATCATCGCTCTTTCGCTCACTCTTTACGGTGAGTGGTTTTACTTTTCTCTCTCGAATTATGGGATTATTGCGAGACATTATTTTCGCAAGCATTTTTGGAGCTGGTGCGGCAATGGATGCCTTTAGCGTCGCTTTTCGAATTCCTAATTTATTTCGTCGATTTTTTGGAGAAGGTGCATTTAACCAAGCATTTGTGCCGGTATTTAGTGAATATCGCTTAGAGAAAAGTAAGGCGGAATTGAAACTGTTTTTGGCAGAAATCAGTGGGAGTTTAGGGCTTATATTATTGTTAATCACAATCTTAGGAGTGTTGTTCTCTTCGGAGATGGTGATGCTTTTTGCTTCGGGTTTTGTGAGTGATTCTGCTAAATTTACTTTAACACAAGATCTTTTACGTTTAATGCTTCCATACTTATTCTTTATCTGTATGACGGCGATGTATAGTAGTGTGCTTAATGCGCTGAATCAATTTGCTATACCCGCGGCGATTCCGATCGCTTTAAATCTTTTTTTAATTGCCGGCGCATTATTAAGTGCTTCTTTTTCAGAGCCAATTATGGCATTAGGTTATGCGGTATTCATGGCTGGAGTTGTGCAGATGTTAGTGCTTTTTTATGCTGTGAAGCGTCAAGGCTTAACGATGCTGCCGAGAATCAACTTCTCCTCTCCAGGGGTGAAGCGAGTGATGTTTTTAATGATCCCTGCCATTATTGGTTCATCAAGTAGTCAGATTAATATCTTGATTAATACACAGTTAGCTTCGCGTTTAGAGACAGGAAGCATTACTTGGCTCTACTACTCTGATCGTTTGGTAGAGTTTGCCATTGGAACTTTTGCTGTAGCATTAGGGACTGTCGTTCTCCCTAAATTATCCGAGCTATATACAAAAAAAGATATGGAAAACTTAAGCAAAACGATAGATTGGGGGATTCAATTATCATTGATTTTAGGTATTCCCGCGATGTTGGGGTTGATGTTTTTAGCAGAGCCGCTGTTAGCAATTTTATTTATGCGCGGGGAATTTTATGAAACGGATGTGCTGATGGCAGCTCGAAGTTTGATGACTTACTCTCTAAGTATTCCTGCATTCTTTATTATCCGTATTTTAGCGCCGGTCTATTTTGCAAGGCAAAATACGAAAACCCCGATGTACTTCAGTCTTGTAGCTATTGCTGTGAATATTGGTTTGCAGTTTATTCTCGTGCGATATTATCAACATGCGGGATTAGCACTATCTTCCTCTATTGCGGCGTGGGTGAATGCGCTGTTATTAGGAGCGGGCTTAATCGTGATGAATATCCATCATTTTAGAGCGCTTTTGAATAAGCGAATGTTGGCTTTGGTGCCGGCTAATGGGGTATTGATATTGATCCTTCTTTGGATGCAGAAATTTGATCTGTTTTGGTTTGATGGTCCCTTTGCACTTAAATTGCCGGCGATGATCGTCGCAATTATAGTGGCAGTGATTCTCTATTTTGGGGTCTTGCATCTCTCTGGATTTTCATTGGCAAGATTGAAAGGTCCTTTAGTGCGTATGAAAAACTCGTGCGGGCAAGAATAGCGGGACTCAAGAGAAGATGTAAAACGATTTCAGGGAAATAATTTATGATTCATCATGAATTATTGGATAAGAATATTGAATTTTAAAAAAGCACTGTATTCTATATTATTGCTGTCAGGCTTTAGAGGGAGAAAATTTGGTGGTGTTTTGATTTTTTGACTACTGAGTCGCAGCTGAGTTTGTAGTCGTGAGCATTCTTTTTTTACGGATACGATGAATTTCACTGCTGATGTAGATTGCGACAGATACCCAAACAATGATAAAGCCAATAAGTCTTTCGAAAGAGAGATTCTCTCCAAAAATTAAGAGCCCCGAAAGAAGTTGTAGGGTCGGGGAGACATATTGTAGGATTCCGACAATTGAGAGCGGAATATATTTTGCACCTTTTGCAAAAAGAAGTAGCGGAATTGTTGTAGCGGCACCTGAAAGAAGTAATACAATAAGTGCCAACGAGGGAAGTTCACTAAAAACAAGCAAGTTTTGTTGATACATTAAAGAAAGATAGATGATGGTAAAAGGAAACATAAAAAGGGTTTCTAAAAATAGTCCCGGTAGCGGAGGGAGTGACGCAACCTTTTTAATTGCACCATAAAGGCCGAATGAAACCGCTAAAAGTAGGGCGATAAAAGGTACTTTACCCCCTAAAAAAGCTAGCCACAAAATTCCTATAGCGGCAATCGCTATTGCAATAACTTGAGCCTTTGTCGGTTTCTCTTTAAAGATTAATACGCCTAAAAAAATACTAATGAGGGGGTTGATATAGTAACCTAAGCTCGCTTCTAAAACTTGATGGCTCCCGATTGCGTAGAGATAAATCGACCAGTTCATAAAAAGAAATGCAGATGAACCAATAAAAGTCACAATGATGCGGCGGTTAGTCAGTGCCTCTTTGAGTAAAGTGCGATCATCTTTACGAAAGCAGAGAATAATCGCAATAAAGAGTAGTGCCCAACCGATTCGTTGAGCCATAAGCTGTAAAGGATCCATCCCCGCTAGTGGGTACCAATAGATGGGGAAGAATCCCCAAATGGCGTAGCAAGAGAGTGTGAGAAAAACCCCTTTTTTGTAGTTATCTGCGGTATTGAGATTCTGCATGACGAGAGCGCTTATAAAGAGTGGGAAAGAGAGAAGCATTTAGAATCTCTATGATCTAGATCATTTTACAGTAATTTAAGAGTTTCAGCATCATCTTCAATAATGGCCAACTTCATGAAAAATACAAACATCGAGAGAAAATAAGGGGGAAGCAATACAAGCTTGGTTTATTTAGGTAAAATAATGAGTGTAATTTACTATTAGCGTGACGTTGTAAAAAAGATGCGGCTAGTATAATGAGGTATTTCCCTAAGATAAAAGGATCAAGATTGTGATGAAAGTTCAGAATATTGCGGTTGATAATCAAAAGCCATTTGTACTTTTTGGTGGTATTAATGTTTTAGAAGATTTAGATAGTACTTTAACGGCATGTGCAGAATATGTAAAAGTAACGGATGCGCTCAATATTCCTCTTGTTTTTAAAGGGTCATTTGATAAAGCTAATCGATCATCAATCCACTCTTATCGTGGTGTGGGGATGGAGGAAGGTTTAAGAATCTTTGAAGCTGTGAAAAAAGAGTTTGGTGTCCCCATCATTACCGATATCCACGAGCCTTTCCAAGCGGCTCCTGTTGCTGAAGTTGTTGATGTGTTACAGTTGCCGGCATTTTTAGCAAGACAGACGGATCTTGTTGTTGCAATGGCAAAAACGGGAAAAGTCATTAATGTGAAAAAACCACAATTTTTAAGTCCTTCGCAAATGATGAATATTGTTGAGAAGTTTAGAGAAGCGGGAAATAGCCAAGTAATGCTTTGCGAAAGAGGGAGCTGTTTTGGTTATGATAATTTAGTGGTGGATATGTTGGGATTCGGAGTAATGAAAAAAGAGTGTGATAATGCTCCTATTATCTTTGATGTGACACACTCTCTTCAGCAGCGTAATTCATCCGATAAAGCATCGGGAGGGCGTCGTGAGCAGGTGTTAGATCTCGCTTTAGCGGGAATGTCTACCGGGCTTGCTGGATTGTTTTTAGAGTCTCATGCGGATCCTGATAAGGCTAAGTGCGATGGGCCAAGCGCATTACCGTTAGATCTATTAAAACCTTTTTTAACTCGTGTAAAGGCGGTTGATGATTTGGTGAAATCTTTTGCTCCTTTAGATATACGCTAATTGTAATCAGAAGTTGCGTAGTGATAGGATAGCTGATAGCTGTTTCATCTCTCAATCAATGATGCAGACCTTTATCAAGTTAGTATTAGATATAGCGAATAAAGCTAGATAGCGTACGACGAGTGCGCTATTTTTTTATGATGATTATATTTATTTGACTATTTATCGTAAAACTCTCGAAAAGGAGAATAAGATGGCGCAAGAAGTTATCAATTATGCGATTCCGGCAAAAGAAAAAAGTACATTGGCAGTACTTATGGTGATAATGATTGTTATCTGTATTATTTTAGAAGCATTGTGGGTCGGTCGAGTGCCGGTTGTGGTCTTTATTGGTTTTGGGGTATTTTTTTATTTTACCGGGATCTCAACAGCGACATTGTCAGGCGATAGTTTAGCGGTTAAACCTGTGTTGGGGAGAGTGAGGGTCTTTGCGCTTAATGAAGGTGAGTTTCAGGTTAAAACTCAGACAGGATGGATAGCTTATTTGTCGAGTGCTAAAAGTGAGGCAAAGATTTTACTTTATACGAAACAAGGTGGGAAACCTGTGATGGTAATGAACGGGTTGTATCAAGCTAAGGATATTGACGCGTTATATGGGGAGATTCAGAAACGGAAAGCTGCATGAAGCTTGTGTTGCTGTCTGATTTTGAGTGATAGACATTGGTGGATATAAAAAACCTAACGAATTTATGTCGTTAGGTTTTTTGGATATCTATCGTTAGTGTTGATTGACTAAGGATGAATTGTTAGCAAGCAATTAGATTGCCTTTGTGCGTTCTTGTAGCCAAGCAAGTACGGTATTATCGGTAATTTTTGGGGAAAGTTCACGATAAACACGTTCATGATATTGATTGAGCCATGTGATCTCTTTCGCTTCTAAAAGAGTAAGCTCTATCAGGCGTGTATCTATAGGGAAGAGTGTTAAGGTTTCAAAGTACATATATTGCCCAAAATCTTGCTCTGTCTGGTTTTTAACGGGCATTGACGTAACTAAGTTTTCGATGCGAATTCCCCATTGACCTTCGCGATAAAGACCTGGTTCTATAGAGGTGATCATTCCTTTTTTAACTCTGCCTTGTTCTGATACAGGGGCTCTAAATGAGAGAACTTGAGGGCCTTCGTGAACATTCATAAAGTAGCCTACGCCATGACCTGTTCCATGGCCATAATCAAGATGATTCTCCCAAAGAGGGCGACGAGCAATGGCATCTAATAATGGCATTGGAATATCGGCAGGAAAAATAGTTTCACTCATGACAATGAGGGATTTAAGAACTAAAGTAAAATCTCTCTTTTGAGCGGCTGACGGATTGCCGATAGGAAGAACTCGAGTAATATCAGTGGTGCCGTTTTGATATTGTGCTCCTGAGTCAATGAGTAAGAGTCCATCGCCTTTAATTTCTGAATGTGACTCCTCAGTTGCGCGATAGTGTGGTAAGGCACCGTTAGGGTTAAATCCTGCTATAGTATCAAAGCTTAAGTCAACAAAGTTTGGACGAGCTGAACGTTCTTTTTGGAGCATTTCAGCGACGTCAAGCTCAGTTAATTTCTCTCCTTTTGCAAGGCGAGACTCAAATTCTGTGTAAAAGTTTGCCATTGCAACACCATCTTCGCGCATGGCTTCTTGTACATTTTGAAGGTCTTCGTCGCTTTTTTGAGACTTTAATAGTGTACTAGGGTTTGGTGTGTAAAGAATATCACACTCTTCATCAATCGCTTCTAGTGCCGCATAGGTATTACGTTTTTCATCAAGCATGATGACTTTATTGGTCGGGATATTTTCTAGCTCATCGTAAAAGGCATCATAAGGAAAGACAGTCACTTTATGGTCTGTGAGATATTTTTTCACTTCCTGGTTAAGCTTTGTCTCTTCAATAAAGAGTGTGACGGATGAATGGGTGATCATCATAAATGCTAAAAATACGGGGTTATAAGTGACATCTTGACCACGAAGGTTTGTGATCCATGCAATATCATCAAGTGTTGAAACAATATGGACATCAGCTTCCGCATCCTTCATTTCTTGGCGAATTTTTGCAATTTTGCTAGTGATGCTTTCTGAGACAAATTTTGGATCATGTAGATAGAGCAGCTCATTAGGAAGAGCTTGACGATCTGGCATGATTTTCTCAAAAGGATGACATTCTGTTGTTAAAGTAATGCCGTGTTCATCTAGGTTCTCATAGAGTTCAACGAAGTTTTCGATCGCAATAGTGTCGCCTAAAACAGCCACATTACTATTTTCTGGTAGGGCTGTTTGTAAAAATTCAGCATAAGAGGGCGTTTTACCATCTCCCATTTTCATAAGTTCAATATTAGACCCCGCGAGTTCAGCTGCTGCTTGAACCCAGTAGCGACTATCTGCCCATAAGTATGCTTTATCTTTTAATACCACTAAAGTGCCGGCAGAACCTGTAAAACCTGAGAAGTATTCCCGTAATTTCCAGTGTTCAGGAAGGTATTCTGAAAGATGGGGGTCGGCGCTTAGGATCAGCCAAGCTTGCACTCTATCTTTGGTCATGGACTTTTGTAGGGCGGAAAGACGAGAATGAATTGTCGTTGCTTTACTCATAATAATAATCCTTTAATTGTTCTCTTTTAGAGGCTCAATTGCTGATGATTTGTGACTGTTAAAACTCTCTTTCTAAGAAGAGGTTAATCGCGATAAGATGTTTGTTAGTCTACCATTTTAAAGTGGTTTGGGCATTTTCGAAGGGGATATATTTTTCGAGAATGAGGAAAAAGTGAGCAATTTTTCTCTTTTTAAAAAAAGGCGGAGATTCCGGAAGAAAAAGCTGTTAGGTTGAGGTATGATTAATAGCTTAGATTCATAACTTTTTTCCATAGGCTCGATAGATAATGAAATATGTAAGTACTCGTGGGGGCGATGCGCCTAAGTCATTTTGTGAAGTTGTGTTAGAAGGTCTCTGCCGTGATGGTGGATTATCCATGCCGGAGTCGATTCCGCAAGTTTCTCAAGAAACGTTGATGAAGTGGCGTAATCTCAATAGTTATAGTGAGTTAGCGCTTGAAGTCGCTTCACTTTATGCCACAGATATTCCCCGTGAAGATCTTCAAAAACTGGTAGAGAGTGCCTATAACAGCCAAAATTTTGGGGTTGAGTCTATTATTTCAGAGCGTTCTATCGGTGATAGCGTGAAAGTCTTAGGACTTTCTGAAGGTCCAACATTTGCCTTTAAAGATATGGCGATGCAATTTTTAGGGCAGCTTTTCCCGTATGTTTTAGAGAAGATGGATCGTACACTTAATATCGTTGGGGCAACATCCGGCGATACAGGATCTAGCGCAATTCATGCGATGAAAGGAAAGCCACGTATCAATGTGGTGATGTTAAGTCCGCATAATCGAATGAGTGCCTTCCAGACTGCTCAGATGTATTCTGTACAAGAGTCGAATATTTATAATATTGCCGTAGAGGGCGTATTTGATGATTGTCAGGATCTGGTAAAAGCTTTAAATAACGATATTGCATTCAAAGAGAAATTTAATCTTGGTGCTGTAAACTCTATTAACTTTGCAAGAATTTTAGCGCAAATTATCTACTATTTTAAAGGTTACTTCATGACCACTGCGTCAAATGATGAAGTGATTGATGTGGTGATTCCATCAGGCAACTTTGGTAATATTTTTGCCGGCATTATGGCGCGTCAAATGGGACTGCCAATTCGTAAGTTGATTCTTGCAACGAATGAAAATAATGTCCTTGATGAGTTCTTTAAAACAGGTGTATACAAACCTCGCGCATCGAAAGATGTTCATTTAACATCAAGCCCATCGATGGATATCGCTAAAGCAAGTAACTTTGAGCGCTTTATCTATTTGATTGCCGGCAGTGAAAAAACAAAAGCGTTATGGGATGCGATTGATGAGCAGGGTTATTTCGATCTGACAAAAGATGCTTTATGGGCAGATCGCACCGCATGGAATATTGAATCTGGTGAAAGCTCACATCAAAATCGTATTGAAACGATTCAGCGTGTATTTAAAGAGTCGAATGAGTTGATTGATCCTCATACGGCAGATGGGGTATTTGTAGGTAGCCACTATCTAGATGGTACAACGCAAGTCTGTTTAGAGACTGCAAAACCGATTAAATTTTACGAGACAATTAAGCAAGCGGTGAATGACGCACCGTTTGATCTAGCTGAGGTAGAGAAAATTGAGGCTCTTCCTCAGAAGAAAGAGGTGATGGCAAATGATGTCACACTTTTACGTCAATTTATCGAATCCGCTTTAAATTAAGGAATACGAAATACCATGAAAAAAACATCATTTCCAAAAGATGAGATGAAAGTTGTTCTCTTAGAAGGCGTTCATCAAGACGCTATTGATTACTTCAAACGTGCGGGCTATAACAATCTTGATATTCATTCGACGGCGCTTGAAGGTGATGCGTTGATTGAAGCGCTTCAAGATGCGCATATTGTAGGAATTCGCTCGCGCACACAGCTCACTGAAGAAGTGTTGAGCAAAGCGCCTCGTTTGATGTCGATCGGGTGTTTCTGTATTGGGACAAACCAAGTGGATTTAGAAGCAGCTAAACATCGTGCTATTCCTGTATTTAACGCACCCTATTCTAATACGCGTTCAGTGGCAGAATTAGTGATTGCCGAGATGATTATGCTTAAACGAGGTATTGCTTATAAAAACTATGTTTGCCACCAGGGTGGTTGGGTAAAATCAGCAGCGGGTTCCTACGAGGTTCGCGGTAAGACTTTAGGAATCGTTGGTTACGGTCATATTGGCACGCAAGTTGGGATCATGGCAGAAAGCCTTGGTATGAATGTGATTTTCTATGATATCGAGTCAAAACTTGTGTTAGGCAACGCTCATCAGATTGAGACGTTAGATGAGCTGTTAGCGCAATCCGATATTGTCACCTTGCATGTGCCGGAAGATGATACTACCAAGAACATGATGAGTCGTGAGCGTATTGAAAAGATGAAGCAAGGCTCTGTGCTGATTAATGCGGCGAGGGGAACTATTGTTGATTTAGATGCTTTAGCTGATAATATCAAGAATGAACATCTTTTAGGTGCCGCAATTGATGTTTTCCCTGTGGAACCTAAGTCTAATAAAGAAGAGTTTCAGTCTCCGCTTCGAGAACTTCAAAATGTGATTTTAACTCCTCACATTGGTGGATCTACCTTAGAAGCACAACAAAATATCGGGATTGAAGTCGCCTCTAAGCTTGTACTTTACTCTGATAATGGTTCAACGGTATCTGCAGTGAATTTCCCAGAAGTTATGCTTCCTAAACAACCAGGAAGCCATCGTATTCTTCATATACACGAGAATACGCCAGGAATTTTACGGGCTGTGAATGAGCTGGTATCGGATCTTGATCTCAATATCAATGCGCAATATTTGCAAACCTCAGGGGATATTGGTTATGTAGTGCTTGATGTCTCAGGACAGGAAGAGAATGCGATTAAACTACAAAATGGTATGAAGGATATTAAAGGTACCTTAAAGTGCCGTATTCTCTATTAGTTTTGTAGAAGAGTAGTTTGATCAAAAATGCGCTTAGAACTTCGGTTTTAAGCGCATTTTTTTATCTCTGAACTATTTGTGGGGTAAGTATTCTAGAGATTGTAGTTATTGTAATGATCAAAGGGTGCATTTTTTATAGATTGATTTAAAATAGAGACATTAATCTACCTCTATAACCCTTTAATGAGAGAAAGAGAGAAAACAATGTCACTAAGAGATCAATTGTTGAAAGCAGGCTTAGTTACCAAAGAGAAAGCTAAGGCGGTTCAAAAAGAGAGTGCCAAACGAAAGCATCAAGCGCATCGAGATAAAAATCTTAAAGCGGAGATTAATGCGGAGAAAGCTCAGAAACAGGCGGAGTTGCAAGCATTTGATGAAGCGAAAAAAGCGATGGATCGTGAGAAAAATCAAGAAATTTTAGCACAGCAAGAGAAGAATCGTGCGAGAAGTGAGATGCGAGATCTGATTGATCGTGAGCGCGTTAATAAAGAGAAAGGAGACGCTCGCTTTAACTTTAGTCATGACGGTAAGAAGATTCGTTCAGTTTTTGTGACGGATAAACAGCATCAAGATTTAGGGAATGGGAAATTAATGATTTGCCGTAATGATCGTGATGGTTTTGATTATCCTGTGTTACCAGCCTCTTTTAAAGAGCGGATTCATCACTTAGAGGAGACTTTAGGAGAGAAGATCTTCTACTTTATCTCGTCAGCATTAACAGAAGGGGATGCGGAAGATGAATGGGCTGCGTGGGATGCATATGAAGCATCATTAAAGAGCGATCCAAAGAATAAAGGGTGATACGCACCGACTTATCAAGAAGATCTGTTTGGGGGATGAGGGGGTTAATCAGTTTTGAGAAATTTTAGACTCACTCATTCTTCGCGATGAGCACAAAAAAAGCACTTCAAAATGAAGTGCTTTTTTTGTGCTTACTAAACCTCTAATGAAACTCTATATTTTATCTGTTTTCACAAGAGGTCTTATGATTAACCATTGTCATATTTATATTTAGATCCTACTGTTTTTTATTCATGATGAATAAGTATTATCATCGTTGATATGGTATTAGAATCTTTTGATTAATATTTTTATTTTGTTTTATTATTAGACATAAGAGATAAATGGGTTATAAATTAATCCATTTTTCACAGCTTTTAAAATATTTTTTGTTTTATTTGTTCTTTCCTGTGGTTGCTCTCTCTTCTTTAGCTTTTTTCATGAAAAACCATGTTAGCCAACCTAGCATGATAATCATAAATACGACACCGAAAGCAACAATGCCAACAAAATACGGGTCTGCGCCAATTAATTTCATCATAGAATCTTTTCCTTTATAAAAAATAGTAGAGCTATGAAAGTCTAAATAATTATTTCTATGTCCCCACTATCCCATAAAAAATGCAAAGAATCTATGAAGTTGCTTGAAGTATTAGTTTTGATTGATGCGCATCAAGTTTTGATTATCTTGGGGGTTTTATTTATTTATAAGTTTATTAAATCGTAGATTTAGCCATGAGATTTAAGATTTGTTAAGAAAAAAGGATACTTAAAGAGAATAAATATTGAGGATATATGGATATGTACACGTAGGGTGTATACGAGAAGTTTGGTGAGTCTTTAAGAGAGCGATCAGCTATTGAATTTATTTTAGCTTGGAAAGCTAAGGTTTAAAGAGAATCACTGTGGAGGAAAAAGAGGGGGGTATAAAACAGGACGATAACAGCCCGCAAAAGGCAACAAAAAACCCACTAAATAATTTTAGTGGGTTTTTAATGTATGGTGGCTCGAGGCAGAATCGAACTGCCGACACGCGGATTTTCAATCCGCTGCTCTACCAACTGAGCTATCAAGCCGTGCTGAGATGAGTATTAAACACCTTTGGAGTTTATTCGTCAAGTCTATTTTACAAAATAGCATGAATTGATAACAAACTATTCAATAGTAAGCTTCAAGAGTCATTTTTTTGCCTGTCCTATGATGAATGTCTGTCGCAGTTTTGAGAAGGGGGGAGAAGGATTAGCACAAAGAAAGGGGAGTTGCGTCTCTGAGTTTTTTTTGTAAATTTATTGAATTTTTTTGGGGAGGGGAAGGCTGAGGGGGCTATAGATAATATAATAGTTTTTTATTTTTGCGGATAGATGAATAAGAAAAAACCCACTAAATTTCTTTAGTGAGTTCTTTATAGATGGTGGCTCGAGGCAGAATCGAACTGCCGACACGCGGATTTTCAATCCGCTGCTCTACCAACTGAGCTATCAAGCCGTGTCTTGATGAGGTGTATTAAACACTGTTATCGTAGTTTCGTCAAGATGGATAGCTGTTGTATTATTGCTCAATTATGGCTAATGATTGATATAGCGAGCTAAACTGGCTCTTATTAAATTTAAAATAGAGGAATCAATCAGTGACTGAGTGGCGGTTTGTGCAAGCATTGATCAATGGCTCTTTGGAAAAAGGATTTCCAGGAGGTCAACTTTTAATCGAAAAATCTGGAGAAATTATTTTTGATAGATCGTTTGGATCTACAATGCTAACAAAATGTACAGCGAGTGGTAGTGAAATGGAATTTGTTCGCGGTGAACCTATCACTGAGCAGACACTATTCGATATTGCATCCTTAACAAAGGTGTTTTCTACGACTTATCTTTTTCAAAAATATGTGATGGATGATCCTTTACTCTTAGAGAGAACCGTGGGGGATGTTTTTTCATCTTCTGCTCTATTCAAAGAGGGAGGATTGCCAAAAGCAGTTGCGAATATTTCTATTAAAGCCTTATTGTCACACCATGCTGGATTTGAACCTAATCCACTTTTTTATGATCCTGAGTATTCGAAAACGCTTTATTGTCAAAGACGATCATTATTGGCAAGGTCATTAGTAAAAGCGCCTTTAATCTATTCTCCAGAAACTAAGGGGCTCTACTCTGATGTGGATTTCATGCTCTTAACATTGATGCTTGAATCTATTATAGGGCAGTCGATAGAGACGCAAGTATCCTCTACTATTTGGGAGCCTTTGGGTTTAACTGATATTTGTTATCAGCCGCTTGAGAAGGGGATTTCAGTTCGTAATATAGCGGCTACGGAGCGACAGGGGAACACTCGAGATGGTCGATATGATTTTGTGAATATCAGAACTGAAATGATTCATGGCGAGGTGCAGGATGAGAAGGCTTATCACTGTTTAGAAGGAGTATCGGGCCATGCTGGTGTTTTTAGTAACGCTCGAACGCTACTCTCCTTATTTCGTTTAATGTACCAGCCTCAGGCATTTTTTAGTGAAGAGGTTATATCAAAATTTTTAACGCCTCATTACGCAGATTCAACTTTTGGTTTGGGGTGGCGATTAAATGGTTTTGATATGCAATATATGTTTGGAGATTATGCCGGTAATCAAGCTTTTGGACATACGGGATGGACGGGGTGTTTGGTGATGCATGATCCCTCTTATAAGTTGACGATTATTTATTTAACCAATCGTAAGAATACGCCTGTGGTGAATCCTTATCAGAATCCACATCTTTTTTATGGTGATCAATTGCCAGCGGGGAAATATCTCAATATCATTCATGCTATCTATCAAGATCTAGGAATTCATACATAATGTTTCGATTACGATTTTTACCGATGTTGTTTGCATTGATGTTAGGAGCATTAATGCCATTAAGCTTTGCGCCTTTTAATCTCACTATTATTGCGCCTTTTTCATTAATGGGATTACTCGCTCTGCTTGATAAGCGATCTCCAAAATTTGCCACTCTGCTGGGTGTTTTATTTGGTTTTGGTCTCTTTTCTTGGGGAATCTGGTGGATTCGTATCAGTTTAATTGAGTTTGGTGGAGCTCCGATTATTGTGGGAGTTTTCATAACATTTCTATTGGCGCTGTATTTAGCGTTATTTTATGGCTTTTTAGCTTATCTGTTTGTGAAGGTTCGTTGGTCTATTCCTTTAAAAGCCGGTATTCTTTTTCCTTTTATGGGAGGATTGCTTGAGTGGCTTCGGGCTGAGCTTTTCACAGGGTTTCCTTGGTTAGCACTTGGTTATACATTGACGGATCTTCCTATCTCCCAGTGGATTTTTCCTGAAATGGGGGCGCTGATGGCTAGTTTTTGGATCTATTGGCTTGCTGGGGTTTTGTTTTTAACGCTTCAAAATTTATTATCGCTGAGTAAAAGGGGGGGCAGGAACTTTCTAAGCTCTTTTATGCCGGCATTTTTATCTTTAGGTTTAATGGGGGGCGCTGTTTTTATTACTTCCAATCTTTTTACTGAAAAAGTTGAAAAGCTTGATGAGTCTTTAAAGGTAGCCTTATTACAAGGCAATATCGCTCAGGAATTAAAGTTTAATGAGGCGCAGTATTATGAGATTTTAGCAACCTATCTTCAATTGACGGATCAAGTTGCAGAGAATGTTGATTTAATTATTTGGCCTGAAACAGCTATTCCCTCACTGTATGAGATGGAGGTTAATTTAGGAGAGCATCTGCGAGAGCTCTCTAAAACCCACCAAACAAAGGTAATGACCGGGATTTTCTCGGGAAGTGGGCAAACAATTAGAAACTCTATTGTGACTTATAGTGATGAAATGCGAATGTATGATCAACGGTACGATAAAACACATTTAGTGCCGTTTGGGGAGTATATTCCTTTTAGAGGCTTCTTAAGTCTTTTTGATGGCATGATTGAGATACCCTTTTCAGACTTGACGGAAGGGAAGAGCGCGCAAGCGCCGTTTGAAATTAAAAAGGGCAATGGATCAACACTATTTGCAGCAGCATCCATTTGCTATGAGGCTGTTTTTGGTGATGAACTACGTTATCAGGCGCAAACTTCTAATTTTTTAGTAAATGTTAGTAATGATGCTTGGTTTGGGGATTCGATAGGACCTTGGCAGCACTTTCAAATTGCAAGGGCTAGGGCTATTGAATTACAAAGAGAGATGGTTCGCGCAACTAATAATGGAATTACAGCTTTAATTGCTAAAGATGGTTCTGTGAAAGCATTGTTGCCCCAATTTGAGGAGGGTGTTTTAGTGGTAGAAGTCGTTTCTTATGTTGGCATGACTGGTTATGCTCGATTAGGGGATTTTTTCTGGGGAGTGTTATTAATGCTTGGGATAATCCTAGGCGCTCTCTGGCATCGTTTGGGGCGTCGATAGCGCGAAGTCATAGGTTGAATGTAAAGATTGATGACTTCAAAACCTTAATCGCTAAAGAATATGGTTTATTTAACGATTAAGGTTTTTTTAGTTGTATCGAGAGGCTATAAAATTCCTTTTATTCTCTAAAAGGAAGAGGACTATAGCGTGAATAAAGAATACAGCTAACAAAGAGGATAATCGTCAACAGGAAATAGACGCTGCCGATGGCAGGATGACCTGAAACCCAAATGTCGGTCGCAGCAATAAGGTAGAAGAGTGAGAGAAAGCTTGTCCAGGCATGAGTGAATCTTTTGGCGCGCAGTAATCCTCTTGCAGGGAAAACAAGCGGCATGAGTAACCCGATAATTAAAAAGAATCTTTGTTGGTCGGGGTAAATTTTATTTGTCACAATGCAAAAAATTGTGAAAAAAAATAGGGCGAAATAAGCGAGAAGCGCACTAATTCTTGAAATAGAAACAATCGGTCGCATATTAGAGTAAGGTCCTTAGGGATAAATAGGGTTTTGAAAGTTAGTATGTTATCACGAAAGTGAGGAGTTGGAAGTCTATGCCAGAGTTGCCAGAAGTTGAAACGGTAAGAGCCGGAATCTCGCCACATATTGTGGGAAAAAAGGTTCGTGGAATTGAGATTCGTCATGAGCGATTACGTTATCCAATTCCTAAAGAGATTGAGAAAATATATGGTGAAACTATTCATCGAGTGGAGCGTCGAGCAAAATATCTTTTACTATATACCGATACTTATAAGGTACTTATTCATTTAGGGATGTCAGGGGCGATTCGAATTCAGGATGATGATTTTGATCTTAAAAAACATGATCATTTTATTCTTCAAATTGAAGAGGGAAAAGTGTTAGTTTATAACGATCCACGGCGATTTGGGTTCATTCTGATTTACGGGCTCGAAGCGGAAATCCCTTTTTTAGAGAAGCTTGCGCCGGAGCCTTTAAGTGAAGCATTTAATGCGGAATATCTTTATCCTAGACTAAGAACAAGAACAAGGCCGATTAAATCATTGTTAATGGATCAGGAGTTTGTTGTTGGAGCTGGAAATATCTATGCCAATGAATCTCTGTTTATGGCGGGAATCCATCCTGAACGACCGGCAAACAATCTTCGTCCTGAAGAAGTTGCTAGATTAGTGGATGAGGTTAAAAAGGTACTGCGAAGGGCGATTGTTCAAGGGGGGACGACGTTGAAGGATTTTACGGCACCAGATGGACATCCAGGGTATTTCGCTCAAGAATTATTAGTGTATGGGCAGAAGGATCAGCCATGTGTTATTTGCCAAACACCGATTGAAAGAATTGTCTTAGCAAATCGAGCGACTTATTTTTGTTCACAATGTCAAAAGTAGGTCAAAAAGGGGCTGTTTTCTGCCGGATTAGATGAAAAAGGACTATCTCTTTTTTTATAAAGATGTTAGGGTGAATTCAATGATAAATTAAATTGTAAATGGTCAAAAGCTACTAGTATCAATCTTGAAAAGAGAGTGTCTTTATGCTCTTTTTTGAAATGTTACAATTGATGGAATCATTTTTTTGCAGTCTTTTTTTATATATAAAAATTCATCATCATAATTCGTGAAGGAGACTTGTATGAATGTTAATTTAACTGGACATGGTTTGGAATTAACGGATGGACTTCGTAATAGGGTGGATGAGAAATTCTCACGCTTAGATCGATATAGTGATCAGATTACGGCAGCCCATGTTGTACTCACAATTAAAGATAAGCGACAAATTGCAGAGATCACCTTAAAAATAGCAAAAGCCAAAGATCTCCATGCTGAGGCAACCACAGAAGATATGTATCTTTCTATCGATGAGCTTGCAGGGAAAATTGAGCGTCAGTTGATTAAACAACGAGAAAAAGTGATTACAACAGAGCGTAAACAAGGACATGAAATTCGTCACGAAGAGGGAAAAGAGTCTGAATTATAGAATTTCTAGAGATTTCAAAGATGACTTTTTGAGTAGTGATTATGGGATATAAAACATCTCTTTGAGGGTGTGATCTTTTTAGTAATAAGACTCTTATATGAAAACCCCGTTTTTTAACGGGGTTTTGCTTTTTTCAAAAAGGAATAAAGCGTATGATAGAGCGTTACAAAACGGTTTTTTTAATCTCCGAGTTATTAAAGGATCAATCATGTTTGCAGCCGACTCAAAGCATTTAGTTGTGGGATTTGGAATAACGGGGCTTTCTATTGTGAAAGCCCTCAATCGCTTGGGGGTTCAGCATGTCTTTGCGATAGACTCGAGAGAAAATCCCCCTAATGAGCGGGAGATAGTGCCATTTTGTGAGCAGGTTTTTACAGGATCTTTTGATTCCCCTTTATTAGAGGATTGTGATTATCTTTGGGTTAGCCCCGGAATTGCTATAGCAACACCGGCATTAGCCGCAACGATTGATCGTTTGCCACCTGAAAATGTAGGGGGTGATATAGAGTTGTTTGCAAGACTCGTTCGCGAGAATTTAATTGCAATTACGGGGACGAATGGTAAAAGTACTGTCACGACATTAACAGGTGCTATTTTTGAGGCCGCAGGATACGAACTCTATATGGGAGGAAATCTTGGAATGCCGGCATTAGATCTTTGGTTGCAATATTGTGATCAGCATGATTCTGCAAAAATCCCTCTCTTTTTATTAGAGTTGTCTAGTTTTCAGTTGGAGACGACGAACTCATTGCAGGCAAACATCGGAGTGTTGCTCAATTTATCACCAGATCATTTAGATCGTTATCGGGATTATCAACATTATATTGATTCAAAGTTTAAGCTGTTCTCGCAATCAGAAACAGTGATTGTGCCGGCGATAGAGTCAACAGTAGATGAGGCTTTAGAGCGGTCTGAATTTCGAGGATTCTCTCGAGTAGTACGGTTTTCTCTAGCAAAAGAAGTTCATTCGCAATATTGGGCAAATTTAAAGAATAAAGAGATTGAAGTTCAAGGGGGAGACCCTGTGAGTTATCAAGGGACGAAGCTTGGAGGAACGCATAATATTCTAAATATCGTTTCTGCTGTTGCCATTGCTGAAACCTTTGGGGTTGATAAAGAGGCTATTGTAAGAGGTATTCAAAATTATCAGCCATTAGCGCATCGTTCAGTATTCGTTCGAGAGATTGAGGGAGTCTCTTTCTATAATGATTCAAAAGCGACAAATCTCTCTTCAACTGAGGCTGCAATTTTAGGGTTTCCTGAGCGTAAGTGGCTTATTTTAGGTGGCGTTACGAAAGGGCAAGATTTCTCATTGCTGCAAACATTGTTGCTGAATAATGTTGCTGGTGTGGCGCTAATTGGGGTGGACTATTCAACGATAAAGCCGCATATCCCTTCAACATTGCCGATTTATGAAAGTACGACGTTAAGTGGGGCATTAGAGACTTTAAAAGAGGTTGCTAAAGCGGGGGATATAGTACTATTTTCTCCAGCATGTGCGAGCTTTGATCAGTTCCAAGGGTTTGAACATCGAGGTCATGTTTTTGAGTCTCTAGTGAATGCACTTTAAGTAAGGGCTTGTTGACTGTTTTAAGTCATATCGATATGACTTAAGGATGTGGTACAATTTTCGTCATCTTGACAAATTTTAGGTGTGTTTTGAAGAATTCATTTTTTGCAACAAAAGTAAAAGCTGATCCTTGGCTGTTAGTGACCTCCGCACTCTTTCTATTGATTGGGCTTTTGATGGTCACGACGGCATCAGGGTATGTCGCCGAATATTATGGGCTATCACCTTTCCATTATGGATTAAGGCAGATATTTTACGTCGCAATGGGGGGCTTTTTTGCATGGCTTGCCTATTCTATAAACTTAGAGGGATGGTATAAATTAACGCCGGCATTAATGTTAGTGACGATTTTATGCTTAATCCTGGTATTGATTCCGGGGATTGGGCGAGAGGTTAATGGTGCATTACGCTGGATTCCTGTTCTATTTTTCAACTTTCAACCGGCAGAGTTAGCAAAGTTCTCCGCACTGGTCTATGTTGCTTCCTATCTTCATCGACATAAAGAATCGATTAGTAAGCGCATCTCAGCGCTTTTTATTCCCCTTTTTGTGATGGGCGTTTTAGGTGTTTTATTACTATTAGAGCCAGACTTCGGTTCTACCGCAATTATCTTTGTTGTGGGATTGGGGTTGCTCTTTATTGCAGGGGTTTGTCTTTGGCGTTTTGCAATTGTATTAGTACCGACAGTTCTAGCGATGGTCTTGATACTTTATACTTCACCTTATCGCCGTGCTCGTTTATCTGGGTTTTTAAATCCTTGGGATGATGCTTATAATCAAGGATATCAGCTGGTTAACTCTCTCATCGCTATTGGGCGAGGAAAGCTTTCAGGCGTTGGTATCGGTGAGAGTATGTCAAAGTTAGGGTATCTTCCAGAAGCGCATACAGACTTTATCTTTGCGATTTATGCAGAAGAGTTTGGTTTTTTTGGGGTGATGTTGCTTTTGTTTCTTTATATGGCATTTCTTTACCGAACCTTCTCTCTTGGCGCTGAGGCTGAGCGTTTAAAGCTCTATTTTGCAGCATATGTATCTTACGGTATGGGGTTATGGTTTGGCACGCAGGCATTGATTCATATGGGGGTTGCTTCAGGCATACTACCTACAAAAGGTCTCACGCTGCCACTCATGAGTTATGGGGGATCAAGTATGATTACCATGATGATTGGCTTGGGGATTTTATTTAAAGTTCATAAAGTTGTCCAAATTAAAGGGCGGCAACATTATCAAGAACAACAGACCAAAAAAGCTGAGAAAGAGCTTGCTCGTTCAAATATTAAAGGAGCCGCATAATATGGGGCAAGATAAACGTATTGTGATTATGGCTGGTGGGACGGGAGGGCATATTTTCCCAGGGCTCGCAGTTGGAAAAGCATTAGAGAAAAAAGGTTATAGCATTTATTGGCTTGGGGCGCATGGCTTAGAGATAGATTTAGTCCCCAAGTATCATTTTCCGTTACACTCTTTATCCATTAAAGGATTGAGGGGGAATGGTTTAAAAGGCTGGATTGCACTTCCTTTCAAGCTCAGTGGAGCGGTGCGGGAAGCGATGCGGTTTTTAAAAACCATTAAGCCAGAATGTGTGATTGGTTTTGGTGGATTCGCCGCTGCTCCTGGTGGGGTTGCCGCAAAGCTACTAGGGATTCCTATTATTGTCCATGAGCAAAATGCTGTTCCAGGCTTGGTCAATAAGGTTTTATCGCGTTTGAGCAAGAAGAATCTAGCTGCTTTTAATACGCTATTGCCCGATGCTGAAGTTGTCGGGAATCCTATTCGAGAAGATCTTTTGGCGATCCCTGCATTTCAAGAGCGTTATGCGGCGCGTGGTAATTCTCCTATTAGAATCCTCGTTGTTGGAGGGTCACAGGGAGCTCGTATTCTAAATCAGTTGATGCAAAGTTTTGCCAAGACAGACAGTGCTATTGATTTCGACATTTGGCATCAAACAGGAAAAGTATTTTATGATGCTCATAAAGATGATGACTGCTTCCAGCGAGAAAACTATCGGTTAACACCCTTTATCGATGATATGGTCGAGGCTTATGCTTGGGCGGATTTAGTAGTGTGCCGAGCGGGAGCTCTAACCGTTTCGGAGGTTTTAGCTGTCAATGTCGCAAGCTGTTTTATTCCCTTTGCAAAAGCGGTAGATGATCATCAAACTAAAAATGCAAAAGCGCTAAGCGATATTGGTGCTGCTTATCTTTATAGTGAGGCGGAGATATCTCTTCCCATCTTAGAAGAATTATTGCGTAAATTTACGCGTGAAAAAGCCATTAAAATGGCTGAAAAAACAGAAATTTTAGCGAAACCTGAAGCAACGGAATTAATTGTTTCAGCTGTAGAGAAGGTCATACAATCATGAATCAAAAAAGTTATATTTGTCCATCGGACATGCGCCGTATCGAGAGAATCCATTTCGTTGGAATTGGCGGCTCAGGAATGTGTGGAATTGCTGAAGTCTTATTAAATTTAGGATACGAAGTTACAGGATCTGATATTGCAGAATCTCCCGTTGTTGATCATTTAATTGATCTCGGTGCGCTTGTGTGGGTTGGGCATGCTAAAGAACATGTATTGGGGGCTGATGTCGTGGTGACATCTACTGCGGTTAAGGAGGATAACCCTGAAGTTATAAGTGCTAAAGAAGAACGTATCCCGATTATTCAGCGAGCACAAATGTTGGGAGAGTTGATGCGTTTTCGTTATGGAATTGCTGTTGCGGGGACACATGGAAAAACAACGACTACCAGTTTGCTCGCTTCTATTTTAGATGAAGCGGGTCTTGATCCTACTTATGTCATTGGTGGGCGATTAAATAGTTCAAATGTGAATGCAAAATTAGGGCTTGGTCAATATTTGGTTGCTGAAGCAGATGAGTCCGATGCTTCATTTTTAAATCTCCACCCTATGTCGGCCATTATTACTAATATCGACCAAGATCATATGAGTACTTATGGTGGCGATATTGAGAATTTACGTCAGACATTTGTTGATTTTTTACATTTATTGCCATTCTATGGATTGGCGGTACTCTGTATAGATAATGAAGAAGTAGAAAATTTATTACCAAGAATTCATCGCCCGATCTTAACGTATGGGGAACATCCTGATGCAGATTATCAGCTGTTAAGCTATGAGTCACGGGGAATGGAGACATATTTCGAGGTGAAAATGCCCCACGGAGTGAGCGAGTTTATGGTGGCGCTTCCTGGGAAATATAGCGTTTTAAATAGTTTGGCGGCAATAGCGATTGCTAGCGATTTAGGCGTTCCTCATCCTGCGATTCGTCGTGCGCTTCGCCGATTTAAAGGTATTGGTCGTCGCTTTCAGTTACATCCTTCAGTACCGCTTAAAGCGGGCGGGGAGGTTGTAGTGATGGAAGACTACGGTCACCATCCTACAGAGATTGGCGCTGTCTATGAGGCTTTAACAGCGGCATATCCTGATAAACGTATTGTGGTTGCATTCCAGCCTCATCGCAACTCTAGAACTGCTGAGTTATATGCGGAATTCGTAGAGGTGTTGTCTAATATCGATACTGTCTTAATTACTGAAATTTATTCTGTAAGAGAACCGGCTATAGAAGGCGTGAGTGGGGAAGGATTGGCAAAAGATGTTGCGACTAAAGGTGGTAAAACAGCGATTTTTACAGGTGATATAGAGCAAATTCGAGAGCATTATGCCGCTATCGCGCAAGATGGTGATTTGATTGTCATGATGGGAGCTGGGAATATTGGAGGCATTGCCGCAAACTTTTATAAAGGAGGGGCATTATAATGAGAGTGGCTCAAGTTCAAGATCCAAACTTGTTTGGAAAGGTAGCGGTTGTCTTTGGCGGAAATTCGATGGAGCGTGAAGTTTCCCTCTGGTCAGGCGATGCTGTGTTAAAAGCGTTACAATCAAAAGGGATTGATGCTTATGGGATTGATGCGAAAGAAGAGGGGCTTTTAGCAAAATTGCAGGCTGAGAGCTTTGATCGAGTCTTTATTGTGCTTCATGGTCGGGGTGGTGAAGATGGTGTTTTGCAGGGAGCATTAGAGCATTTAAATATTCCTTATACGGGGAGTGGTGTTCTAGCATCAAGCCTTGCAATGGATAAAATTAGAACCAAGCAGCTATGGAAAGCTGTGGGTCTACCTGTGCTGGAATCTTATATTATTGAGGATGAAGATGCTGCTACGGTATTGCAAAATCAATTAACATACCCAGTGGCGGTAAAGCCTGCTGAGGAGGGCTCAAGTATTGGTGTGAGCCGTGTCGATCATGCAGATGATTTAGTGAAGGCATGGGAGGCTGCGGGAGGGTATAACTCGCCTGTTTTTGCTGAAAATTGGATTATTGGGAATGGGGAGTATACTTGCGCTATTTTAAATGGCGAAGCATTGCCGATTATTCGCATGGAAACGGATCTAGCCTTCTATGATTATGAGGCAAAATATTTACGAGACGATACCCGATACTTCTGTCCATCAGGATTACCTGAGCAAGATGAGTCTCGTTTTAGAAAGCTTTGCGAAGATGCTTTTAAATCGATCGGTGCAAAAGGTTGGGGGCGAGTTGATTTTGTAGTGGATCGTGATAATAACCCTTGGTTGTTGGAGATCAATATGGTGCCGGGAATGACTAATCATTCACTTGTGCCAATGGCTGCAAAAACAGCAGGGATCTCTTTCGAAGATCTCTGTTGGTTAATTTTGGAAGATTCATTGACGAATTAATCGTCTTATAAAATACTCTAACTTACTGTAATATAGGTCTTGGTTTATCTTGAAGAGATTACAAACACGATCACAGGTTCAATATCGAAAGGCGCGTAATAAGGGGCGACACCAATATGGTGTTGTTCAAAAAAAGCCTTTCGATTGGGGACGTTTTGGTTATGCCCTTTATCGTTTTTTACGATTTGTTTTTTTGGTACTATTATTAGTAGGGATTGTGGCAGGGCCTTATTATGGTTGGCAGTATCTAAAAAATAATAACCTCTTTTTTCAAATTGACACGGTGTCGGTTTATGGAGAGGTTGAGCATTTGCCGCAAGAACGAGTGAATGAATTAGTAAAAGATGCGGTAGGGCAAAATTTAATTGGCCTAGATATGCAAAAATATCAGGATAATATTTTATCGGAGAGCTGGATTAAGTCAGTATCATTAAAACGGCAATGGCTGCATGAGCTGGAAGTTCATTTGGTAGAGCATAATCCGATCGCAATTTGGAATGAAACGCAAATGGTGGATCGGGAAGGGGATATATTTACGCCATCTTTTGTTCCTGATGGGGCTTGGGTATATCTTTCTGGGCCAGATGATAAAGTGCAACAAGTCCTCGAGGTTTATGAAGATACAAAAGAAAAGCTAGCTAAGGCTGGTTTTGTGCTACAGCAGATAGTTTTGGATGAAAATGAATCATGGACTATACTGCTCGATAATAATTTATTGCTCATTATTGGGTCTGAAGACTATTCGCAGAGATTGTCTCGATTTTTACGACAGTTTCCAGGTCAAGATGTATTAGATATCATACAACATATTGATTTTAGGTATAAGAATGGGTTCTCAGTGAAATGGAAAGAGGATCATACAAATAATGGGATTGAGAGAAAGAAATAGGGCGCGAAAGAGATGACGGAAACTTCAGTGGATTCAATGGGAGTTTGCATTGATATTGGAACTCATAAAGTCGTCGGAATGATGGCAAATATCAGTGGGAATGGGTCAATTGAGATTATTAAAATGATCTCAAAGCCTTCTCGAGGCATTAAACGTGGAGTAATCACTAATCTTGCTCCAATCTCTAATATTGTGAATGATATTATCCGTGAGTTTGAGCGAGATTATGAGGTTGAAATTAGATCTGTATCAACTTCAATTACAGGAGCACATATTCGTGGGCGTAGTAATAATGGTGTTGTAACGATCTCAGGAGAACGTTTTACAGAGAAGGATCATGAACGAATATTAGGTGAAGCGGGAAAGATTAAACTCGATGTTGGTGAGAGTGTGCTTCACGTGTTGCCTCAGAAATATGTGATTGATGGTGGGCAGCCTGTTGAAAATGCAATTGGTCTTTCAGGTGTAAAGTTTTCTTTAATAGCGCACTTAGTCACCGCGGCTACGAATGAGATTACCAATATTACAAATTGCATTACAGAAAGTGGCGTTGTGATTGACAATGTAATTTATGAAGGTCTCTCTTCTGCGATTAGTGTTTTGAGTGAAGATGAGATGCAACGTGGCGTTACACTGATAGATATCGGCGCCGGTGTCACAGATGTGGTAGTTTATAAAGCCGGGGTTGTTATTTATCATGCATCTATTCCTTTAGGGGGAGATGATGTAACCTCTGATATTGCAAAGATAAAACGTTTTTCGACACAAGTTGCTGAAAGTATTAAGATAGATCATGGTTCTTGTGTTGGGTTTTCTAATTATGATGATATATTTACTTTACCTGTCATTACGAATCAAAGTGAAAACCGTACAATGTCTAAACGAGAGCTTTCTTCGATTATTGAGGCAAGATATCGGGAAATTTTAGATTTTGTAAGAGCAAAAATTGAAGAAGTAGATGCTTACCAAGTGCACGATGCCGGTATTGTATTAACAGGTGGAGCAAGTTTGGTGCCTGGATGCGCTGAACTTGTACAAGAAATTATGGAAAAGCCTTGTCGAATTGGTATTCCTATGAATATCAATTATGCTGACGGGGGAGAACTGTCGCCGGAGTATGCAACTGTCGTAGGACTACTTGCATCGCATAAATATGACAATATCTGGCAAAAAGAGTTACAAAAAACAATGCCAAGTGGCAACTTTTTTAGTAACATATATAGGAAAATCACTGGAATGTGTCGAAACTATTTCTAGTCTATTAAGAATACGAATAAATTGAGGATTAATAATGTCCATATTTGAACTGCAACAAGATCATAACGAAGATGGGCCGATCATCAAAGTCATCGGTGTCGGTGGAGCGGGCGGTAATGCAATCACACACATGGTTGATTCTGGGCTTACCGGGGTAACTTTTATTGCAGCAAATACAGATGCGCAAGATCTCCGAGAAGCAAAAGCAGATGTTCGCATTCAACTGGGTGAAGAGTTAACTCGTGGACTTGGTGCGGGGGCAAACCCGGATATCGGTCGTCAAGCGGCGGAAGAGACGAAAGAGCATATTAAAGCTGAGCTTAATGGTGCTGATATGGTATTTATCGCAGCAGGAATGGGAGGCGGTACTGGAACCGGTGCTGCGCCTGTTGTAGCCGAAGTTGCAAAAGAATTGGGTATTTTAACGGTTGCTGTTGTCTCAAGACCATTTTCAATGGAAGGTCGTAAGCGTGATCAAGCCGCAAGTCACGGATTGAAGCAATTGGCCCAGCACGTAGATTCTTTGATTACAATTCCTAATGATCGCTTGATGAGCGTGCTTGGTAAAGGGATTAGCCTTTATGATGCATTTAGCGCAGCCAATAACGTATTGTTCAATGCGGTCCAAGGAATTACAGATAGTATTATTAAGCCTGGAATGATTAATCTGGACTTTAATGATGTGAAAACAGTGATGAAGCAGCAAGGTTTAGCGATGATGGGAGTAGGTTTGTCATCGGGTGATAATGCTGCAAGAGAAGCGATTCAACAAGCGATCTCGTCACCTTTGCTAGAAGAGGTCAGTTTAGCGGGAGCGAAAGGTCTTCTTGTTAATATTTCTGGTGGCATGAAGCTTAGTATCGGAGATCTTCATGAGATTGGTGCCATTATTAGTGATTATGCTAATGAGGAAACGACGGTTGTATTTGGAGCTGTCATCGATGAAGATATGGGTGATGATATTCGTGTGACACTTGTCGCAACAGGGTTGGGTGAATATCAAGCTCCGATTGAGCGTGGAAGCATTGCGGATCAATTGTTAGGTCGTGTGGCTAAACCAGCTGTAGCGGCGCATGCAGAACCAGTACAACATCGTGAAGTTGCAAAGCCGGCAGAGAGCCAATCAACGGGTTATTTAGATATCCCTGCTTTTTTAAGAAAGAATTCTTAATACAAGGACGCTTTAATTAAAGTTATGCTAAAACAGAGAACCATAAAAAGTTTCGTTCAAACAACGGGAATCGGATTACACTCAGGTAAAAAAGTTTATTTAACTTTAAGGCCTGCAGGTATTGATGAGGGGATTATCTTTCGTCGTACAGATGTGCCATCTCCTGATATTAAAATTCAGGCTAACTCCGTTATTAGTACGCAGTTAGCAACGATGATTGCCTCTCCAGAAGCGCCAGAAGTGACTATATCAACAATTGAGCACTTAATGTCTGCGCTTTGTGGGTTAGGAATTGACAACGTTATTGTGGAAGTTAGTGCTCCTGAAATCCCTATTATGGATGGAAGTTCCGCTCCTTTTGTTTACCTGATCCAATCAGCGGGTGTGCAGGAGCAAAATGCAGCGAAAAAGTTTATTAAAATTAAAAAGCCGGTGATTTATAAGCATGAAGATAAAATTGCCAAACTATTGCCTTACAATGGTTTTAGGTTAGATTTTACGATTAAGTTTGATCATGCGGTATTAGATAAGACCAATCCACAGCATCGCTGTGAGTTTTCCAGTCGGTACTACATCGAGGAGATTGCAAGAGCGCGTACTTTTGGGTTTATGAAGGACCTTGAAATGATGCGTGAGCTCAATTTAGCGCTCGGTGGAAGTATGGATAATGCGATTGTGGTGGATGACTTTAGAATATTAAATAGTGATGGTCTTCGATATGAAGATGAATTTGTCCGTCATAAGGTACTCGATGCTGTGGGTGACCTTTATGTTTTAGGGCATCCCATTATAGGTGAATTTGTAGGTTATAAAGCTGGGCATATGATGAATAACATGCTTATTAGAGAGCTTGTTAAAGATCCTTCTGCTTATGAAATAGTGACTTATGAAGAGGCAGAGACATCGCCTGTGACTTTCACAGTGCCTGCTTGGAATTAATTTGTTTTTAGACTTTTAATTTCATCGAAATTAGAGTATTATTTGTGGTTTACGATTTTATATTGAATAACGTGTCTCTATGTAATATAAAAAAGTTTTTAAGATTATAGTTGAATATAGGATATAAATTTTTATGGTTACAATTCGTCTAGC
>JASLEF010000166.1 GCA_030151245.1 Ignatzschineria sp.
AGTCGTGACGATTCCTTTGCAAATTTTTGCAGGCGACTTACATGGTCTTAATACTTTAAAACATCAGCCGATGAAAATTGCAGCGATGGAAGGTCACTGGACAAATAAAGGCTACGGAGCAACGCCTTTAGTGCTCTTTGCGTTACCTGATCAAGAGAATGAAAGCAATCGCTTTGAGGTCTCAATTCCCTTATTAGGTAGTGTGATTTTAACGCACAGTTTAACGGCTCAAGTGCCGGCATTAGATGAGGTTGTTAAAGAGGATCGGCCGAATGTCCCCATTGTTTTCTGGGCATTTAGAATTATGGTCGCACTAGGTGGATTGATGTTATTAGCTGCAGTGATTAGTCTTTACCAACGTAAAAAAGGCACATTTTATACCAATAAAAATTGGTTAACCTTTATTGTCTGGATGGGACCTTCAGGATTGTTAGCGATTCTTGCTGGCTGGTTTGTCACAGAGGTAGGGCGTCAGCCTTGGGTCATCAATGGTTTACTCCGCACAGCGGATGCCGTTTCACCTCATACAACATTACATATGAGCGTGAGTTTAATCGGTTTTATTCTAGTTTATAGTTTAGTGTTTATCACGGGCTATCTCTATATGGTTCGCCTGATGAGAAAAGGCATCGATGACACTCGAACTACAGTAGAAACGCATAAAAATGTAGTTAAAGGAGAACAATAATGACATTCGATTTATCCTTTGTTTGGGCAATCGTCATCTTAATTGGTGTGGCTGTCTATATTGTAGCGGATGGTTTTGATCTAGGTGTCGGAATTTTACTGCCCTTTATTAAATCAGAAGCGGTACAAGATGAGTTTGTGGATACTATTTCTCCTGTTTGGGATGGTAATGAGACTTGGTTGATTCTTGGCGGCGCCGCATTAATGGGGGCTTTTCCTTTAGCTTACGCAGTTATTTTAGAGGCATTTACCTTTCCGATTGTGGTGATGTTGTTAGCATTGATTTTGCGTGGTGTAGCCTTTGAATTTAGAGCACACTCGCCAGCAGGACATAAAAAAATATGGACCCTCTCTTTCATTATTGGTTCTTATATTGCGGCACTGATGCAAGGAATGATGGCTGGGGCTTTTTTAGAAGGCTTTATCATGGGGACAACAGCGCAAGGAACATACTTTTTTAATGGTTCAGATACGGATTGGATCACGCCATTTTCTCTCTTAACAGGGGTTGGTCTGATGGTAATGTTTGCATTGATTGGCATTTTCTGGGGAGCGATGAAAGGGCATGATGCGCTTAAAAATCGCGTGATGAGCTTTAAAAAGCCTATGATCTTGTTATTAGTTGTCGTTTTAATCACTATTATGATCGCAATGCTGCTTTCAAGTAAATTAATGCCTCTCTTAACGGGGATAAGACTCTATCTGGTTGTTGGTACGATGGTTACGATTGGGTTGATACTACTATTTCTTTTAAGAAGATCTATCAGTGCCGGTAAAGGTTTTTTATTAACAGTTTTTATAATGGTATGTGGCATGGTGGGCTATACCTCACTATTCTTCCCCTATATCATCCCACCAAGCATCACGCTAGAAATGGCCTCCTCCTCCGCTTCTAGTCAGATGTTTGGTTTAGTGGGTACGCTTATCATGCTACCTATCATTATATTTTATTTAAGTTGGACCTACTTCGTCTTTAGAGGCAAGGTTGTTGCCGGAGAAGGTTACTAATATTAAAAGCCTTTCGATAAGGAAATAACCTCTTATCGAGAGGCTTTTTGAAAAATGATACGAAGGTTTCGTCTCTTGATATTTGTGAATAAACAAGATTCATTAGGAGTTAAAGATGAATAATCCTACAAAACTAAAGAATTTCGGTTGGTTACTATTGCTCTGGTGTGGTGGTGTCACATCATTATTTGTTTTAGCGTATATTATTCGTATTTTTATGACAATGGCAGGTCTAAAAAGCTAATAATTAGCGCTTCTAAGGCACTGTTTTAATAGCTAGTAAAGGCTGTTAATCTCTAGGTTAGATCAAATGATAAGCAAATAGAAACATAGTGTTGACAGTTGATGTGATAAACTATAAAATTCTCTGCAGTTGTTAAGGACATGTAGCTCAGTTGGTTAGAGCACAGCACTCATAATGCTGGGGTCGGTAGTTCGAATCTACCTATGTCCACCATATTTAAGTTATAAAACACTTTAAAAGTTTAAGGACATATAGCTCAGTTGGTTAGAGCACAGCACTCATAATGCTGGGGTCGCTAGTTCGAATCTAGCTATGTCCACCACTAATAAATCATTGATTTATAGGGACATGTAGCTCAGTTGGTTAGAGCACAGCACTCATAATGCTGGGGTCGCTAGTTCGATTCTAGCCATGTCCACCATCTTAGAAAGCTCACTTTTTAGTGGGCTTTTTTCTTGCCTGTTTTTCTGATTGGCGGGGAATTTGGCGGAACTCTTATTTCAAAGTTTATGATTGCTTGTATTGATACTGCGGCAATAGAAGATGATTCAATACATAAAGATAAGCAACAAGTCCTCTAAAAAAGGCATGTAAAATAGCTATTTAAGCATTGTAATATGTGCAACACTGTTACGCTAATTCTTAGCGACTATACTTTACTTGTTGATTTTGCAGGATTTAAAGCTGAAGAGCAGTTTAAGCTTTTTGACTGGTCGGTCAAAAAATATATCATTTGATATAGCAATTATTGTACTCAATATATAGTAAGGCTTATAATCTATGGGCTCGTGGGGAGTGAAGTTATGTCAAATGTAGTTTTAAAAAATCGGGGTATGCAAGTGCCCGAGAGAAACAAAGGCATTGTTGCACGTCCACGCCCAGCATTATCAACTAATGATCATAGCCATGCGAAACAAGTAGAAAAAGCTTTTAATCTTTGCTTTGAGAATAATAAAGATGGTTTAGAGCTACTAGCTAAGATTTAATTAAATGCCGCAAGAAAGTATAGACCTTTGATCAGGGCTTTTTATCAGTGGGTATCATTATTTAGAATGTCGTTTAAATCAGCTTTGTAGCAAGATAAATCCTTCTAGGCACGATAAAAGGCTTGCGATATACTTAAAGTTCCTGCTTTTACACTGGGCTCACAGGCGATTTTCCTGCCCCTATTTCAAATCTATTGCTAGTGAACAAAGCTGAAAAATGGTGTTTTTAAAGATCCACTCTCTTTCTAACGATTGTAAAAATGAAAGCCTCCGAGTTACGGGAGGCGGATTTTCTATTATTTTTTATTTCTTTTTAAGGTGATAAAGTACACTAAAAAAATTAATAAAAGAGAGGCTATCAAGATTAATGAGACGGTCAGAAATTGATTTTTATGCCATAACCATTCGATTAAACCTTCGCTAGGGATATATCCTGTACTTTTTAAGTAGATAGCAGAGAAGAGCATTACCGCTAATATGACTAGAAAAGCGATTTTGGCAAAAAGCGAAGCCTTCTTATTTGCACAAGGTTGGCAAAGTTTCAAATCATTCGGTTTTTGTGTTTTTTCACATTTCGGACACTGACTCATAGAATATTCCTTTTCTTTATTAGACAATGATCTTTGATACTGACTGCTAATCAGGTTAGCAATAAGCTACACCACTCATATTAGCTTCTTAATTACAAAGTTTCACTATCTAAACTTGTAACATCAAATTGGTATTGTGAAAACATTCCTCTGATGACACCCTTTCCCCAGTATTGAGAGGGGATTAGCGTTCGCTTTATCATTTCTCAGTTTGCTTGGAATGTTCTCCTTAACAATTTCCTTTTTTAGCTTGCCCTGGAGGGCAGAAGTTCTTTGTACCACTGTGTTTATGACCTTTAGAATCAATTGTAACACCCTCTGAATCAATGACCATTCGATTCGGCAAATCAGCGCGAACAGTACAACCTGATAGAAGTGTGATGCAGGTAATCAATACAATATAAATTTTCATAGAGGGCTTCCTTAGCAATATATTTTTATTTGTTTGCGAAAACAACATAATTTTACATTATTCACTAGGTAGTTAAAGCTCTAAAAATTATTGTAAGATTTAGGTTCATAATTGATTGCTTTAAGTGTATAGAGTTATATATCCGAGAGTCTCATGCCATTGATGAGATAGCGCTTGTTTAAAATTTTTTATTTTTTCAGCCTCTTTTACCACTGTAGCCTTTTTATGCATAGTAAGAAAATATAGAGAATATTTGAAAAACAGGAAGACTGAAAAAGAAAGATAATTACTGATATGAAAATAATTTAATTTACATAATAGAGATATAAATATATAGTAATTAATCAACTATTCAGTAATATTGGAGTAATCAAAGTTATGACAAAAACAACCGGAGATAAGCTTAGAGAAACACTGGTGAAAGGTGCTAATAAAGTAGGTGAGGTTACTGATTCAGTGATAGAGAAATCAAAAGAGACAAAAGATCATCTAAAGCATGAGCTACACGAGGATTCAGAAAAAGTAGCTCATAAGACAGGTGAGATTTTTCAGAAAGCAAAAGATAAAACTAAAGAATTTTCTCAAAAAATTAACGATAAGATCCAAGATTCATAGGGCAAGCTTCTTAAAATCAGGAGATATAAAATGAATGAACATAAAAAAGAGATTCATGAAATAAAATCTTGGGCAACTGCTCATGAATCGACATCCCTTGAGATTGCTCTTGCTATTTTTGAGCTAGCAAAAGGTGATGATGCTTTGGCTGAGAAAATATGGGAAGAAGCGCCAGATGAGGTCTTACCTTTAGCATTTTCAAAAACGGATGCGGATCATCTTTTCTGGGGATTGCAAAGAATCGATCGTCAGAATGTTTAAATTTATGGATGTTTTATAATAAAACCATCGATAACATTTTTGATGTTATATCTAAGAAAAAAGCTCGCTTTATGCGGGCTTTTTTTATGCTTTCTAGACTAGCTGAGCTTTAGTGCGTTTATTCGTAAAAACTGGAAAGATGCCGGGATATGAAACGGGTATCAATTTAGCATGCAATGCACTGTTGGAAAGTTGTCGGCTTAGAGATTCCACTCTTAGTAAACAAAGCTTGAGCAGGTATTAATGAAGCTATAACAGACAACTTGATGACAGTTTTATGAGATAAATGAAATAGTTTTTATCCTACTTTATAAAGTTTATTTTAAAAGTCATCATCTTGTCATAAATATATGAAATAAGACTTGCCTTACTATAATCTTCTTGCTATAAATAAATCACATACAGAGAGTGTATGTGACCCTAGTAGCTAGTTAAAAGGGGGTAACTGATACAACATTATTTTTGTAGTATAGAGTTTCAATCTAGCCACTTATTTGTCAATTGACCGAATAAGTGTATCTTAAAGAAGAAGAGTAGATAGGTGTGTTTCCCCTACCTAGAATTGAAGTAAATCTTAGTTTAGATGTTTGTTTTATAAGTAAGTAGTTTGGACCTTTCGACGTTTGGAAGGAATCATTTATTTTATAAAATTGGCCCTTATTTATTAGGATTTTCACATTCAACAGAGCCCGTTAATCTAGCGGGCTTTTCTGTATCTGTAAATTTTATTTAGACTCATTTCGACTGAAAATAATAAATTTAAAAATTTGTTATTTACGATATTATAAGAAAATTTAAAGAATAGTTAGAAAGGCGAGTATGAAGAATCCCAATGCCAAGAATAAACACAGCCATGTTTATGGCATTCTCTTAATAGGGCTGACTGCTTTAAGCTTTATTTTAAATGCTATTTTTTATCTCAATGAAATGCCGGAATTCCTAGATTTCTCACTTCTTGTAACAGTTTTAGTTATCACATTATTGCTTATTTTGGATCGAGAGAGCTTAAAGAACTGTTATCCTAATGAGAAGATCTTCACGGGGATCTCAGTGATTTTAGTGCCTTGGTATTTATATGCGCGTGCAAAATTTTTAGGTCATAAGCAGGGATTTCTATTCATTTGGGCAATGATTGTCGCGATAGGTATATTGACGAATTATTGGATTGAGAAATCCCATAGTGGCTTGCCGGCCTGTCACGATACGAGAGTGACAGAATGGCTAGGAGAAATGGTTGGTAACAGTGTTATAAGTCTTACTGATATTGAAGAGATCAGTTTTGAAGAAGTATCAGAAGCTCGTGTTTGTAAGAGTATCTTGACACAAAAAGATGATGATATTAGGAGACTTTATTACACTGTTTATTGGGAGAATAGAGATCGTTCATATTATATGATCGAAATCTTACCGCGATGGATATATGAGTAGTACAATTTTAAATCTTTTACATTGCAGTAAAAATAGACAAAGCCTCTTCTCCTTATCGAAAGAGGCTTTTACGAGATGCTAATTTAGCTCTTATTTCTTATTTTAGGAAAGATCAGAGACTACAGTAAACCGCTTTTGAATAAAGTCTTTATTGTGTAGCTCATCAATGAGAGCCTTACTGTAGTCAGCATAACTGACATAGCTATCTCCCGCACTGTTTGTTATGAAGTGGTCTTTACCTAATTGGTATTGACCAGTGGCTGGGCCTTCATAATCAAAGAAAGCAGCAGGGCTTAGGTAGGTCCATTGGATATGACTTTGCTGTAAAATATTAAAGGCTTTTCCCATATTAGTGGCCGTTGGTTTATATGCTTCCGGAAAATCGGGAGTATCTACGAGACGAACTGTTTTTTCTGAATCGACAAACAGACTACCCGCACCCCCAACAACGATTAAGCGAGAATTAGGAAGAGATTTAAAAATATTAATAAGATGTTTTAAAGTCGTAATATGTTCCGTCTCTTTACCTTCAGGGGCATTAAAAGCATTAATGACGGCATCAAAGGTTTTTAAATCATCTACTGTTAAATCAAGAATAGATTTTTCAATGATTGGAAGATTTAGATTCTCCAGTTTTTGACGATGGCGAACAATGGCTGTCACACTGTGTTGTTGTTTCAATGCTTCCGCTACTAATAGAGTCCCTGCTTTTCCTGATGCTCCGATGATTGCGATATTCATAATAAGCTCCTTTTCTCATTGAAATTGACGTTTTTTATAACTAAAGTCATAATACAACCAATTAAAACCTTATGTAAGTAAGCACAAAAATGTATTGTAAGTACTATAAAGTAACTATTGAGAGATAATCGAATGAGCGAGCTATTAAATATTTGTCCTGTAGCAGTTACATTGTCTTTAATTGAAGGAAAATGGAAAACATTAATTCTTAGAGATTTGTTAGAAGGGAAGAAGCGCTTTGGTGAATTGCAACGTTCTGTTGGGAATATTAGTCAGAAAGTATTAACGACGCAATTGCGCTCATTAGAAGCAAATGGCATTGTCAATCGAATCGCTTATGCCGAAATTCCCCCTAGGGTAGAATATGAGTTAACAGAGCAGGGACGTACACTTCATGTTGTGATTGATGCGATGCGTATTTGGGGTGAGGCATTTCAAGCTCAAGAAAGGGAGGTTTCTGAACTGCAGGAAGCCCCTTGAGCCTCAATAACATATTTTCATTTTGAATTAAAATAAGATGTTGAATAACCTATCACATTTGCTAAAGCCGATTAAATCGGCAAGAATGGATGTTCATACTATTTTCACAGAAATGCTAAGGAGGGCTTTATGGATAGTAAAAATCAATTTTGGCCAAACTACGCTTTAACGGTTGAGAAGAAATCTGAAGAAATTGAAATGCTCTATGATGAAGAGTATGAAATGGCTGTATCACGTTTTGAATGGGAAGGCGGTCCTGTTATTGGGTTACGAATGAATAAAGGTCGACCTAAAGAAAAGATATCTATTGAAGTGGATGATCCTGAGTGGTTTGTGGCACCACCATTTTTAGAAAAACCAATCATGGATTGGGTAGCAGAGCAAAAATCGAAAAAGAAATCGTCTTAAGGTATATCACATAGATAAAATCTCTTAAATACATTAAGACACATTACACAAATTACACAAACTAAATAGTAGATTAATATTATAAGAAAAAAGCCCTAAGTCCGGGCTTTTTTTATGAGCTTAATCGTAAAAAATCACGCTTGAACATTCACAATCATGATTATCCTTTAACACAAACCACTTGTTTTAGCGTATGAACGATCTCCACAAGATCTTTTTGCGCCGCCATGACGGCTTCGATATTTTTATATGCCATCGGGATTTCATCGATAACAGCCGCATCTTTCCGGCATTCAACACCTTTAGTCGCGTTGATCTGATCTTCTACTGTAAACTTCTTTTTTGCCTCAGTTCGGCTCATAATACGACCTGCACCATGTGAGCAAGAATGAAAACTATCTTCATTTCCAAGTCCTCTAACGATGAAGCTTTTTGCGCCCATAGATCCTGGGATAATTCCAAGTTCTCCTTTCTTTGCGGATACCGCCCCTTTCCGTGTTACATAGATCTCTTCTCCAAAATGCATCTCTTTTTGTACATAATTATGATGACAATTAACAGCCATTTGATGGGTTGTAAAAGGCTTTTTAATAATGGATCTTAGCGCTTGAATCGTATTTTCCATTATGACTTCACGATTGAGCTTTGCATACATTTGTGCCCATTCTACAGCCTCTACATAATCATCAAAGTGTTGCGATCCTTCCTGTAGATAAGCAAGATCTTTATTGGGAAGGTTAGCAATATGAGTTTCCATATCTTTCTTTGCTTGCTCAATAAAGAAAGTCCCAATTGCATTTCCAATACCACGAGAACCGCTATGGAGCATAATCCAAACTTGATGATGCTCATCAAGACAGATCTCAATAAAATGATTTCCGGTACCGAGAGTTCCTAAATGATGATAATGGTTGGTGTTACGAAAACGAGGGTATTTCTCTAGTAGTCGTTGAAAGCCAGGTAGTAGCCGATCCCAATATTGATCTACAATTTGGGGAGGATTTTGCCAACTGCCAATATCTCGACGACCGCGTCCAGCGGTTCGCCCATGTGGCACGGATTTTTCAATAGCACTTCGAAGGGGTGCAAGATTATCAGGAAGGTCATTAGCTGTGAGGGACGTTAAGACTGCAATCATTCCACAGCCAATATCTACACCCACGGTTGCAGGAATAATCGCCCCCTTAGTGGGTATAACGGACCCCACGGTTGAGCCTTTACCTGTATGTACATCCGGCATAGCCGCTACGTGCTTAAAAATAATGGGGAGTTGAGCAGTCTCTTCAAGCTGTTTTTGAGTAGAGGGATCGACGGGTACATTGTGCGTCCACATTTTTATGGGAACGCCATTTTTAACTTCAGCAAGAAGATATTGGTTTTTAACTGTCATGATGAGTCCTTAAAATGAATGTGACCTGATCTGTTAATTTCTCTTTTATCGGGAAAGACGACTCATTATAGCGATTTTACACAGCGAATGCTGAGAGGGACGAAAATTGTAATCGTTACTTAAATGTCATAGAGCTTATTTATACTTAATATTATGAATAATTAATAGGTATAAGGAGAAGATTGAGATGATCATTCATGATGAATCTTTGCAAAACTATTTAAGCTTACTGGGAAATGATCCTATTACAGAGTTGTTAAATAGCTCTCAGTTGCATCATCTACAAGATTTTACTCTAGAAAATGATAAGTGTTTATCGGCGGTATCTCCGATATTAAATCGGTCGCTTGATGTCATGACTATGGGTGATATGGATTTAAAAGCGATTGCTCATCATATTTGCGACGCAATTTATCCCGCCCCTTTAGTGGCGCTACGGTTATCAGGGAAGGACCTTCGAATATGGTTAGAGATGTCCGCTAGTATCTACCAGCAACCTAATGATCGCTCTTCAATGTTACTATGCAAAGATGCCTTAACCTTTCTTTTTTATCCGATTGCCGGACTAGATTATGAAATTAATATTGATCAATCCCCGTTATATGATCAGTTTGGAGATTTAAATGATGAGGTATTCATGAATGAATCTAAAAGACGCATCGGCTCAATTCGTTATAAAGGAAAAGAGGTGTTAGACCAAGAGGAATTTACGCTAATTACTAATCGCTATGCGCCGTTTCTCACGAGGGCTTACTGGCAAGGAAACACCTTTTTAGAAATTGGTTCGACCAATAATCATGAAGCCCTCCGAGACTATCTCGAATATACGGCATCGCAAGAGATTAGACTGACCTCTACTTATTTAGCGGAAATTTCTTGGCATTGGCATCTGACCTCACGCATGAAAAAAAGCCTATTTTTACCAATTCCAGTCAAGGATTTTAGTATTTCCCCTTTACTTTTAAGGAGTTATAGAATGGTGGTACAAGCGGAGGAGCCTTCCGGATATGATATCTATTTTCATTCAATAAATTCTTAATGTGGCGTTAGACTTATGAAAACGGAGCTTTATCGTCACTGTTCTTTAAAAAAATGTCATTTTGTGGTTTAACGGCTTTTTTTTAAAATATATTAAGAGGTCAGTAATGAGACAAAACTCTGTTTTAATGAAGTTTGTATCGCTGGTTTTTCCACGATATTTAACAGAGACCTCTCCAATCAATATCAAAATAGAGAGAAGATAGAAAATATAGATTTGTCATGATAAGAAAGGTTCTATGCTATATGACTGTGATTATATCGCTCGGGTGATGAGAATTATGCTTTTTCCTTCAGAATTTCAGCTTGCTGATGGAGATGGATATCCATTTGTGGGAAGGGGATACTAATATTATTTTGATCTAAGGCGCGTTTAAATTGCTCTAAAAGCTCCCAACGGACAACAACAGCATCTGCATTTTTAGTCCAGAAGCGAACAATGTAATTGAGGGAGGAAGCCCCCATTTCATTTAAATGAATGATGACTCCTTTATCTTGTAGGACACGAGGATCAGCGATGGTAATATCCTTTAAAATATTTTTAACCGTATCTATATCTGAGTCATAGGCAACACCAACGATAATATCAGTACGGCGATGGGGTTCACGACTAATATTAATGATATTGTCTTTAATTATATTACTGTTGGGAATAATAATGGTATGTCCATCAGCTGATAGTAGCGTAGTGGAGAAAATTTCTACGAGAATAACGGTTCCTTCTACCGAAGCTACACGAACATATTCTCCCGCTTTTAAGGGGCGGAAAACCACTAGAAGCACGCCGGCTGCAAAGTTTGATAGAGATCCTTGTAACGCTAGACCAACCGCTAATCCTGCTGCACCTAAGACCGCGATAATGGAGGTGGTTTGGATTCCCACTTTTCCTAAAACCGCTATTAATGTAAAGGCAATAATGGTATAGCGAATCATGGCAGTGATGAAGTTACTGACCGT
>JASLEF010000184.1 GCA_030151245.1 Ignatzschineria sp.
CAAAAACACAAACTCTTCTGCGGTTCTTGCGATAAAGTATTGCTCTTCTAGACGCTCTAAACTACCCTTAATCCGTTCTCTTAATGCCTTAATGTCTTGGTCTATATGATCAATTGATAAAACCACAATATTATCAAAAGTACTTTTAATCTTATCGACATAGCGAATCAAAAAGAGTGTTTTTAAAAGATCAATATCTTCCTCTAAAAGCTTTGTATTATCTTGCGCTTGTTCAAAGGCTCGTTTAATCGCCGGCTCTAAAAAGCCTTCTATCGGTGCATAAAACCGATAAAATGGGACTAACTGATCAAGCCCTTCTGTTCTAATCTGTTTAGTCGCAGATTGAAAAGCATCTAACAATGAACGCTCCCCCATTGCTAAATGCTTTCCTGTAGCCCCTTTTTCTCGAATAGACTCAAAAACACTCTGTAATAGCGCAAAATGATAAGGAATAAAGGGATAATTTTTCACAAAAGTATCAACATCTGTATACTCTTTGAATGCATAAGTTGTTGAAGGCCCAAAAGAGAGTTGACTTCGGAGAATATCTCCTTTTTTCTCAAAAATCGCTGTCAGTGGGGCAATCGCCTCTTCTCTCTTTTCCAGTAATCTTTTCTGTATTACCTCTTCGGTATTACTACTTGAAAGACTAATTCTAGTAGGAAAGCGTCCCTGAATTTTTGAAAAGTCATTTCCTTGCTGCCGATCTAAATAACCGATCGCTTCATCGATATTCGCTTGTGATGTTACAATTACCCAAGCTCTTCCTCCACATTTGACTCCTAAAACTTCCACAATTGTTTGGAGTTTTAGCATCATACTAGTATTGCTCCCGATAAATTGCCCTACTTCATCAACAAGAAAAGCAACGTTTTTACCAGGATGAGCATCAAGATAATCCTTGACCCAATCACAAAAATTATCAATACTCAAAACAGTATTATTCTCTAAATTTTCAATCAGTTTTTTAGCTGTCTCTGCACTTCTTCCCGTTGCAACAAGAGCCTCAACCACTTCATCAAAATAGAAGTCGTAACTATCTCTATTCTCAATCCAATCTAACCCTGTAATCCTTTCAAACGTCTCTTTAAATAGATCATATTTTCCCTCTGAGTCAAGCATCGACTCCAATCGAGCTAAATGAGGAAAGTCACCGCTATAACCGATATATTCATTAAATGCTTTATAAAATACATTTAAAATAGCATCTTCTCGGTCCCCTGCTTTTGCATGGGTATCAATGTTAAAAAGGATTGCATCGGTATCTTGCATGCTAACTTTTTTAAGATTAGCAAGAGTTATAGGATCAGTAATTTTTTCCTCAAAAAAAGCATATGCTGTTTTAGGGTCAGGGTGCTCTGGCGTTATCACTTCCCTATTTTCTAATAAATAAGAGAGTATTTTTAAAAAATGTGATTTACCGGATCCGAAAAATCCAGCAATCCAAACACCAATATTATTAGCCCCTCCAAGACGATGCTCGATTACAGACAAATAGTTATCAAAAAACTTATCAAAGTGCCCCTTGAGCTCTCTTGTTACAACATATTCATCTAACTCGGTATAGATACTTTCAATATCTTGTTGCTCAGCTTTAATAACACCATTTATGTTACGATTAATATCTTTTTTAAATATTTCTTGTATCTGCATGTATAAAATCCTTACAAAGTATCTCCAACCATCAAAAGATGTTGATTAAAGAGGGGGAATCTAATTTCAACAATCCTATATTATAGATAAAATATAAAAATAATTATCTATTTAGTATTTGTGTCTGATAACACGATACTTAAGTTCGAAAACAAAAAACTGTAGTCAATAGCTTTAGCCGATAATTAGATGATATGCATCAAGCAAAGGTACAAGTAAATACAAATATATCTTTAATCCGAAGAATTTAACGTAAATGCTCTGTAATAATTACTAGAATCTACACGTCCAAATGGAGATAGTGAGTAGCCATCATAATTCCCTGGATAAAAAAGAACTAAAGGGGTGGCTTTCATTATATTTTGCAACGCACTTAACAGTTCATGTCCACGAAGTATTGGCCAAGTAGCACCCAGTCCTGAAATAATTACCAAATCTTGCACATCTAAATCATATGTTTCCTGAATATGATCAGCAATTCTACTCTGATTGAGAGGTACGGAGAGCAGCTCTTTTATCTTTAGATGCCCAACTCTCTTTTCTTGCACTTCAATTCTGTCAAGTAACTTTCGCTTTTCTAACATCTCTATTAAAATTTCAAAGATATTAAGATGAAGGACATTTTTAGAACTTAAAGCTTTCTCTAGACTTTGAAAGTGGGCACGCACAAACAGTTCGCAATCTGCAGGATAATGAAATATCCAAAAAGGAACCTCATTTCCAAGACTCTCACCCTTCAAAAAACGAGGATCTAATAGACGAGATGGTAGAGCATCTAAATCTTCACGTAACCGTTCTATAGTGTACACTCAAAAACCTCTTTTAACTCTTCTCTATGCAGCTTTTTGAGCCATTTATATAGCTCTCGTGTTGGATATACCGCTTGTAACTTTCTAATTTTGCTATCGCTTAGATACCCAACATCCGATAGAACTTTAATAATTGTTGACCCTATATTACTTAAGGTCTTATCTGCAAACAATCCTAATTCTGAGATATATCGCTTCCGGTCTTCAACAAACTCATTCCAAATATCAGGTGGAAGACTCTCTTTAAAGCGGCGTCGATAGTCTCCTAAAACATTACGCATAAAATCAACTACTATAGGAGAGTCTAATAAGATTAACAGAAGCATTAATTGAGAAAATGCAATTTGATCCGCAACAACTAATTCTTGTAGAAAACTCTCTTTTAAATCTTTAGTCTGTTCTATTCTCCGCCGTATTGTTCTCATATATCTCATAGAGGTTTCGACTGAGTTTTTCTGTAAAGGATTCTCTTTCTTAAAGAGTTCTTTCCATTCTACAACGGTTAAATTTTGTAACAAATAAGGAGCTAATATCTTTGTTTCAGCTCGTAGGAGGGCACCCGAAGTTAGGCTTCCAACATAGCTTCTTTTTTCCAGACTATTTCTCATATTATCACCCGATTTTACACCTACTACATCTAATACCTTTCTCTAATTTTCTTAATATATTTGGTCTATTTATATTAATAACGCATAAACCATAGTATTAATCTTGATTTTATAGATATCATCGGTGATAAAGTTACATTAAGCAAAAAACCCTTGTAAAAAACAAGGGTTTATCGCATTAAGATGGCGGAAAAGGAGGGATTCGAACCCTCGATACGCTATTAACGTATACACCCTTAGCAGGGGTGCGCCTTCAGCCACTCGGCCACTTTTCCTTTTTTCTATTCTCTAGCTCTGTAGTGAATAGACGTACTATTATAGTAATTCTTTCCAAGATGTAAAGCGCTAAAATTGATCAATCTCATTTCAGGCTTCCATCTCATCATTTAATCAATTCTCGAATGCTAAGGCTCTTCGCTCCATCAATTTAGCAATCGCAATTAAAACGATATTGACCGCAAGATAGATCACCCCCGCCATTGCATAGTAGGTGATTGAATCGTAGGTTTGGCCGGTCAGCTCTCTTGCTCGTCCCATAATATCGAGTAGCGTGATCCCTTGGACAAGTGAGGTACTCTTAAAGATCAACACAATCTCATTAGAATAGCTCGGGAGCGCGCGTCTTAGAGCAAGCGGGATTAAGATCTTCATCGCTTCAAAGCGGCTCATTCCTAACGCTAAACAGGCTTCCCACTGATTTTTAGAGATATTCTTTACCGCCCCATAAAAGAGTTGCGCGGTATAGGCTGCTGAGTTGAGTGAAAGCGCTAAGATGGCGCAGAACCATGCTTCTGAAAAGAGCGGCCAGAGGAAAGATTCCCGAATAAAGGCAAATTGCCCAGGACCGGTATAGAAGAGGAAGATCTGTACAAGAAGTGGCGTGCCGGTAAAGAAGATAATAAAACCTCGCGCAATCTTCGCCTGCCAGCGATTCTCCCACAATGTTAAGATTCCCGTCAGAAGAAGGGCTAAAATAAATCCTAAAAAGAGCGCTGCAACCGTTAAACCTAAGCT
>JASLEF010000193.1 GCA_030151245.1 Ignatzschineria sp.
CTGCTAATGTTGTCGTAAATCCCATTAACGGAGCACTCATTATAGGTACTAAAAATGTACTTAAAAACCAATAGTTATAGGTAGAACCATAATCTAAAGACAATACCAAAAATTCTTGGTTAGTCGTGATTTGAAATCCTAAGCGAGATGATTCTGCCAATGATAGCTGATCTGCTCGTGGCATCTGATAAATATCAAAGTCAGTTCCAAGAATATCCGCACTATTTTGTAATAGGTGTAAGTAATTATAGTACCAGCGACGATCAGCACTTTCCCAATCTAAAGTAGCTGCTAGAAAGACGTTCTCACTATCCACTCCTTGCTTTTCTGTTAACCATTTATTAAAGCGTTTATGACCGAGTTTTCTCTCCTCTTCTACCATTTGTGGTAAGGAACTTAGACGAATAAAATCTCCTTCATCACTCCAGTAGAGATGCCAGTTAAGATCTAACACTCTAAGACCATAAATGCTTGAAATATACTCGTTAATAAAGGGGTAAGCAATCGCCATTCCGGCATGTTCTGGTTCTGAAAGTCTTTGCTGTTTTGCTAATTCCAACAGAGGATTCTGTAATGTTATTTCATGGATGTGACGATTTTTATGATAAGTAAAAATGCCGGCACTGTTCTTTTGTTTTAACCAATTGTAAAGTGCTTTTTTATCCGCTATTGAGATGCTGATATGAGGGCCAATATCATCGTAATAAAAGACCATATTAGGTCCCATAAAAGCGAGTATTTCTTCAAAATCAAAGCCCATGTATTGAATCCATTCAGCATGAAATTCTTGATATAGCGCCGTTGATCTCTCTTTAATCTCCGCATGAGTAGTTTTGTTTATAAGATAACTTGGTATCGCACTCATCAGATAAGTTTCAATACTTTTTTTAATCATGGAGATCGTAGGGATAGGTAAAATAACCGCAGCTTTAGGTTCACCGACAGTTTTAAAATTAAAATCATTTTGTAATCGTGAATCCCGCCCTAAGATTTTATCCGCATTCGTTTTAACGACTAATTTGATCTGCCCTTGCTTCTCCTGGTTTGTTCCATCACCAAATGCAACCCCATCAATCTCTTTAAGCAGAAACCAAGATTTTTGATTCTCCATTATCGCAGTAAACATCTCAGACTTATTACGTAAATCAATCCAAAAAAAGTTATTCTGCCCAGTTAAATCAATCTGATTCTCAAAACGATACATTTCATGGTTTTTTTCTACTTTTAATGCCGCAAGAGTTTGTTGAATCTGCTCTAAACTATCCACTTCTAAGCCTATACTCACAATAATTCTCTGTGATTTTGGAGAGAAATAGAAAGCAATATTTTCATCTACGGCATAACCATTTTTGTCAAACTGCAAAAATTCTACACCTAACGGATTATCCGCTAGAATCATATTTAGGTCAGCGATAGAGTTAATATTAACCGGGATAGATACCAATCCTTTTGCCGTTAAAGAAAATTCTCGATGCTGATTAGTCACAAAGGCTTCGATGGGACCATTGAGATATCCGTAAAAAATTGATGAAAAATAAGTGATAATCTCAAGATTTTTTTCATCAAAATTGAGTCCTAATTGTTGAATTCTATCTATAAATTGCTCACGATTGGTTAAAACTTCACGGAATCCTTGTAAGGCATTGATGGAGCTTTTGTGTTGCAGCGCTTGATCATTAGTCCTATTTTTAGCGCTAAATAGATGAACTATCGGATTAGTGAGACGAATATATGCGAGCGTGTTTTGAGGCAGCTTATCCCTAAAATAGGCATATTGTCCGATTGAATCATCGATCTTTGGTCGCTGAACCTGTGATGTTTCTGAAAAGCCCATACTCCAAGAGGAAATGAGTGCAAAGGTTGCGGCGATTACTGTTTTTATTCTCATATTTATAAGGCCTTTATGATCACAATTACTATTTAACTATCGGGAATCATAACACTTTTTATGATTTATAATGGGGTAAAAGTATTAAAACCTTATTTTTCTCGTCATTGAGAAATGACGTGATGATTATTAGCGCCGATGATTTCGGTCTATTTTAAAAGTGACTGTAAAATGATAATCATAGCTAACCTTCTTTCCTGCTCTTACCGCTGGCTGGTAATGATATTTTTCAGCAGCTTTCAATGCAGCATTGTCTAACCTTGGATAACCGCTACTTTGAAATATCTTGACATACTCTGCCTTACCTGAGGGGAGAACATGGGCCAATAGTGTCACTTGCCCTTCCTCTTTACGACGAATGGACAGTTCTGGATATTGAGGTCTTCGATTACCGAGCTTCGCTCCTTGATGGGAGGGAGGCGTAAAAGATTGTGCGATTGCATCATTACCCTCTCTTGTCGCTGTTTGGCTATTTGCGCGAGAGCCGATGCTTCTCGATCTGCTCTTTATTGAAGATGCGGAATTTGAGTTTAGGGATGAATCCGATGATGGCTTAGATTGAGAAGAAGATCCTTGACTTTGTTTTTGCAAATCAGGGGCTGTTGTCATTTCTGGGGATAATGTTTGTACAGCATTGTCTAATGGTTTAGTCATCTCTTCTTCTTGAATATTTTTGGGGAGATGAGGTGCTGTTGTAGCTGTTTCTATTGTAATTATGTCGGCTACTTTAGTCCCACTATTGCTCGAACCTTGAAGCGTTGCTGCTGATTGGGGAATTTCGATAAAAGTCATCTCTAATATTGTGCCGGCGATGGTAAGGTTTTGTTCATGCATTTTTGGGGTTTGGGATGCAAATAATGCATGAACAACTACCCAATGGGCAACAATTACAATTGCCAAGATCACAATATTAGAGACTCTAACCATAAAACTTTTAAATTATTTTCTGACGATGTAATAATTTTTTTGTAGAGACTTAAGGATAATTTTCAGATCGTTTAAGTCTCTTAAAAAAAATCTATAGATCGATATTCATTCGAAGCCAAAGCCTGCGTCCCGGCTCATTCACTCGGTATTTTCCTTCAATATTATAAGTGTCAATGCCGTGTGTACCTCGGCTAACAAATTCTGAATACTCCTTATTGAAAACGTTATCTATACCCGCCATCAGCGTCAATTCTCGGCGGACTTTCCAAGAGGCATTCAGAGATACCACTCCAAAACCAGCACCCTTACCAATATCATTTCCAAAAATATTTCCTTGCCCTTTAGCATAACGATGTTGAGAATTGACGACTCTCCAAACAGCGCCGGCACTAAACTCATCATTATGCCAATTAATACTACTATTCCACTCTAACGGTGCGATTTGTGCGAGCGGATGATGATCTGTTTTATTCTTACCATAAGTATACGCAAGACTACTACTGACATTCCATTGTGGTGTAATATTCCATTGTACCTGCGCTTCAATACCATAGCGATCTGCATCAATATTTCGTGCAGATTTCTGATCTATTAAAATAAAATCTTTGATTCTACTTGCAAAAAGCGTAGTAGAGAACGCTAATGTGTCATTTTGAAAAATGACGCCAAGGTCAATTTCGTGGTTTGTCTCTTTTTTCAAATATTGGCCTTGTTCTTTACTTCTCTCCCAGAAATCTGGAGCTCGTTGTGCCATACCATAACCAGCATGCAGCATCCAATCATTAAGTTGATGCTCATAACGAATAAAAGCAGAGTCCAAATGATAGCGCTTTGTGCGAAGATGAGGTTCTATCGATAAATTTTTAGCAAAACCAGTATCATACGTGGATTCATTACGATCATGACGATAACCTAATACCCATTTTTGATCATCATTTATAAACCATTCAGTTTCTACAAAAAAACCCCAGTTTTTAAACTTTTGGTTATTTAAATAAGGCATGTTCTTATAATTTTCAGCTGCTGGTAAGGACATTTTCATCCCTGTCATTCGAAGCTTATGACGATCATCCATCCAGTCAAGTCCTACCACTGACTGAGTATTTCCTATTGCTAACTCCGCAAAGAGCTTAGCTGATTGTGTTGTACGGGCGGGGTTACTTACTGCATACATTTTAGCCTGACGATAGGTGTAATTATCCATGACATGATCAATTTTATTATGGCTGTATTCAAACTGTAAGTTCGTTAACCAGTCTGTAATGTTTTCTTGTTTAGCCTTTAATCGCCAACTATCACGATCGAATTTAATACCATCCATCATTCGATCGGCATAAAAAGTGTGACCGCGACTACGATCATAACCTAATTCGATTAAGGTATTGTCCGTGGGTGTCCATCCTGCTTCTAATGTTTGACTTTCACGCTTATATTCTGAGTGGATCTTATCGCCTGCACCATCCTTATAGTTATGCGATCGGTTATAAGTAGCATTTGCATGAATCCAGCCCCATTGATTGCCAATAATCCCATCCAAATAAGACTCTATACGATCATAAGATCCGCCTAAAAGAGAACCGCTCAATTTTGCAGTTTTTTCATCAAAACGAAGATCATGACGAATAAATCGAGCAATCCCGGCAATATTACCTGGTCCATACTGTACGGATTGGGGACCTTTGATAAACATTACTTCATCATATGATTCGGGGTAAATATATGCTGTTGGTGGATCCATTCGTCCCCCACAGCCACCAAGAATCTGATGGTCATTACTTAATATTCTTAAGCGAGATCCCCCTAAACCTCTAAATAGTGGCTCTCCCCCACCGCCACCTTTACGAGCAATACTCATATTAGGAATAAGCTTTAGTAATTCCGCACCATCTTGTGCCGGCATCGGCTGAATAGCTTCTTTAGGGTTAATGTACTGAACATTGGGTTGATCTGATATTTTTGCAATAACTTGAATATCATCAAGAGTTACAAGCGCATCATCCTCCTGATTATTCGCTTGATTTTGGGCAAAAACATGAGGCATAGAGATCGCAAATATCGCCATGCACAACGCTTTTTGTTTCATAGTTTGTCCTTAAGTGATATGAAAGTAATGGATGATAGAGATCTATTCATCATCTATGAGGATGAATTAGTGATCCATGTTGGAATGATCCATGTTCGAGTGATCCATGTTCGAGTGATCCATGTTGGAATGATCCATGTTCGAGTGATCCATGTTGGAATGATCCATGTTGGAATGATCCATATTGGAGTGATCCATATTGGAGTGATCCATATTGGAGTGATCCATATTGGAGTGATCCATATTGGAGTGATCCATGTTGGAATGATCCATGTTCGAGTGATCCATGTTCGAGTGATCCATACTGGAATGATCCCCATGTCCATGATGATCATGATTGTGACCACCCTTTCCTAAATCTCCCATAATCATCGTGCCCATATAAAATAATGTCATCATTAACACAAGGATACCCGCGATTTTTCTGGCTTTAGGCGAAGAGAAAAGACTTCCGAAAAAGTTTCCTGAAATGCTGAGAGTTAGCATCATTGGTAATGTCCCTAGTCCAAATAACAGCATAGCAAGCGGTGCACCAAAAAAACCTTGAGCTCCTAGGCTCATAGCGAAAGCTGCATATACCATTCCACAAGGTAACAGTCCCCATGCTAAGCCTGCAGTATATGCACCAAATAGCGTTTTAATCGGAAAAAATTTGCGAGTTAATTTAGAGATCGGACGAGAAAGCTTATGTAGCGGCTTTTCGATAAAGGCTAAAAACTGTGGATAACCAATAAGTTGTAAAGCCACAAATAACATGACGATACCCGCAAAATAACGAACAATTATCTGAAGTGGCTTTAGATCCTTCATCGCGATGCTTAGAATCATCGCAATAACTCCTAAGAACATATAGGTTGTAATTCGACCTAAGTTATAGCAGATCGCTGTGCCTATCTTTTTACCATGACTGTTTGTCTCAGTATTCATCCCCAGAATTCCAACAATAGGCCCACACATCCCAACACAATGTAATGATCCATTAAATCCCACTATAAATACCGCTGTTAGTAACGCAATATCAATCATAAAAAATCTCACTTTTAATTAACAAGATGTATATACAAGTTTATTTTAAATAAGTTGTATATACAGGTTAGAATTGAATAGGTATAGTCTAACGGGTCTAAAAATAATAATAAAGGGATTTCATTAGAAAATACTGAATAATTGATTTCATCACATCATTTACAAATGTAGATGATTACATGGTAAATAATTAATCTCTATGAGATTTTACTATGAAATTTATAGCGAGATGCGGGATAATATTGTTCGGCATAACTGATAATAGTATCCGCTACTTGAAGAATTTCTTGAACTTTAAAACAAGCAATTTCCCGTTCTATCTGCAAAATATCTCTTAAAATATCATCCGGCATAATAGCTTCTAAGGTATGTTGTTGTGATAAAGTTGGTGAAAGTGATTGAAGATAAGATGTCGTACATGCTCTTTGAAATTTCTCACCAATATAATGGGGTGCGAAAGACTTTAAAACATACCGCTTTTCAAACTGAATAGGATGTTCTTGATTTAGGTAAAGGATTTCACTATAGAAAAAATCCTCTTCAACTAACGCCTCTTCTCTATTGAAAAAATTTTGAAGTTCTTTGGGATATAGAGCCTCAGTTGACTCTTCTGAAAGCCTTATAATTTTTGCTTGATAGAGATTTCCTTCTATCGCAATTTCTTGAGAAATAGGCATTAACTCAAAAAAAGGAATTAATTGAAAAGGTTCGGCAACAAAAGTTCCAGCACCTTTTTCTCGATAGAGATATCCTTCTTCTGTCAGTTCTTTAAAAGCTCGATTAACAGTCATTCTGCTAATATTTAATTCTGCTGCGATCTCATTTTCTGAGGGGATTTTTTGTTGAGGCTTCCAATCGCCTAATGCGATTCTTTCTAAGATATGCTCTTTGATTTTTTGATACATTGGTAATGAATCATTGTTAGATATATGAATTTTACTAAATGAAGTTGCTGGCATAAACAGTACCTAATCAAAGAGAATATGAGGATATATGTTAAATTAGTCTATAATTATTATGTAGAATATATCGTGAAAAAAACTTAAAAGGGAAACGTCATGACTGCTAATAAAATTACACCTACAGAATACACGATCATGCAAGTACTATGGTCGCAAAATCAAGCGACGAGTCAAGAGGTCATTGCTCTTTTGAATGACTCAACAGACTGGCAGCCAAATACAATTCAAGTGATGCTCTCTCGTTTAGTACGAAAAGGTGTTGTGGGTGTTAGAAAGCGAGGCCGTTATAACGTCTACTTTCCAACAATTGCAGAAGGCGATAGATCTCGGAATCAAATTGCGAGTTCTGAACATATTTGCGCTAGAAAAGTAGGTAGTCGTATTGTTGAAATGATTCAAAATAATACACTTTCCTTCGATGATTTGACTCGTATTCAAGAAGCTTTAACGGCCAAAGAGGCCTTTGCCGTAGAGGAGGTTCTTTGTAACTGTCCGCCGGGAAAATGTACCTGTAAAAATTGCAATTGCCGAAAAGAAGATCGGAAATTCGCTTCAACACCTCTTAATATGAAATGTCACGACTGATGTTAAGATCGTGAGAGACTTACCTCCCCTTCAACCTATAGAAGCTCTCGCACGATCTTCCCAAATGCTGTATATATTGCGGAAAACTTTTATTTAACGAGATAAATGATACTAGCGATTAGTATAATTAATCGGATGAAACATCCATAAATTCGGCTCTACATATTCCCCAATATTTTTAGTCAGATCAATTTTTAACGGTACTAATCCTGAATTAATCGCATATTTACCATTTTGCGGAAATTTCAAACCAGTCCATAATTCCCAATTTGCGATCGTACCTGTAATTCTCATAGATTCCGGAGCAATTTTGATAAATTTTGCGCCTAACCGCCAATGAGTCCTAATCCATGGATCAAATGGTTCACCTCGTTCATTCTTCCAAGTAATGTAATCTCGAAAATATTGAATCGGATAGATATGTTTCATTGTCGGTCGAACGGGGACAGCAATGCCGAGATAATTTTTACTTTTTGCATAGGTCTTTAAATGACTGATTAACAATTGAGGAATTTTATAACCCCGATACTTCCTAGAAACCGTTACTGAGAGTGCTGAAATAAGATCACAGGGTAATTGTTGTTGATCACTCTCCATCGCTAATGTAAAGATCTCATCCCAACCTCGATCTGGAAGTGATCGTAAAGATTCTTTCCAAGGTAATGCAACAGAGTTAATTAAACCAATGACTTTCTCTTCTTCGCCTTCACCGGTGATTGCCACGAACTGATACTCTGCGAATGGTAGCTTATATAGTCGCTCCCAATAGTGATCATCCACAGATGTTTGTAACATGAATTTTGGCCAATGCTGCATAATCATTTCATCAATGGCAGGTAATAGGTCTGTTCGTTCAGCAAAACTGACGATTTTAATAGGGTCTTTCATAAGAGAGCTTTAATATTTAATTTTTATCGTATGAATGATACTAACATGAAAGCTTCTCTCATTGAGAGGCTTTCAAAGATATTTTAAAAAATTGAAATATCATGAACAATCTTAATCAAAGCCTTATTTTTTACCATAAAATCAATATGTTAATTATATAGAAGTTTTCACCTAACAAAGTTCATGCCTGAGATTTTTACCCCCTCTCGATTACCATCAATAGCTTATCGTAAGCTCAATTTATTTTAAAATGACCTCAATATCCAATCGCAAGGATTATTTAACTCTATATTAATATTTAGGATACTCCTTTTCATCTGCCCTATTGAGCGGCATAACGATCATCATACTAGCTGGCTTTAGCTATAAAAAAGGACTCTCAGATCCATCAATAATTGAAGTTCTTTTTTAAAGAAGAGGGGTCAAAGTGTAGGCTTACTTAGAACTTATTGAACATTGCCTGTAATTCACGGTTCTTAAAACATCATTTACTTTATAAAAACACTTAAAACCAATAATTTTTCAGTAGTTTATCGTGATTAGTTTTTGAGTAGTCAACAGATCCTACAAAAAAACTGAAACCAACGTTATATCGTTTATATTACGCATAAAAAAGGTGCTAAAAGAATAAAAACATTACTTTTACAGTAAAGAGTCTTACAATAGTGATCAAAATTTAGGAGGTATCAATCATGAAAAAGCCTCATGTTGTGGTATTAACCGGAGCCGGAATTTCAGCAGAATCAGGAATTAAAACGTTTCGTACCGCCGAAGGGCTTTGGGAAAATCACCATATTGAAGAAGTAGCTTCCCCTGAAGGATTCGCTAGAGACCCTCTCTTAGTTCAACAATTTTATAATGAACGCCGTCGGCAATTGCAATCGACTGAAGTGATACCTAATCCCGCACACTTTGCTTTAGCTAAATTAGAAAGTTTCCTTCAAGATCATTTTTTATTGGTCACTCAAAATGTGGATAATCTACATGAGCGCGCAGGTAGTCAACGATTAATTCATATGCATGGCGAGTTATTAAAAGCTCGTTGCGTAAAATCTCATCAAGTTTATGCTTGCCTAGAAGATCTTACGGTGGACTCTCATTGTCGATGCTGTTCTCCTTCGCGGTCCCTTCGTCCTCATATTGTATGGTTTGGGGAGGTGCCATTAGAGATAGAACGAATATATCAAAAGTTATCTACAGCAGATCTTTTTCTTTCGATAGGAACTTCAGGGAATGTTTATCCCGCTGCTGGATTTGTAGAAGTCGCTAAAAATAGCGGTGCTCATACTGTAGAGCTAAATCTTGATCCCATGAATGGAACCAGCTTATTTCAGGAGTCCCATCTTGGTCCTGCGGGAACGATCGTTCCACAATATGTTGATCAGCTATTAAAAAAGCTCAATCCACATAGAAGAATTTAGAGTACTTTAAAGGAGTCTTCACATG
>JASLEF010000018.1 GCA_030151245.1 Ignatzschineria sp.
ACACTATCTGAACACGAAGTTAAAGCTCGCATAATAAAAGAATCTATCGCGAGCTATCGGGGTCAATGTCCTTGCCCTTATCATAAAGCTCGAAATGGTAGCCAATGTGGAAGACGGAGTGCTTATAGCAAACCCGGCGGATATTCCCCTAAATGTTATGCTAGTGATATCAGTTCAGATGAAGTAGAGAGTTGGCGACAACAAAATAAATCTCGCTAAGGATATTGCAACCCATCGATAGTCAGTAGATATTACTCTCATTCACGATCACTATAAAAAAGGAGTCTCTATGAAAACCGCCTATATTGTGCAATCTTTCACCAAACAAGGATCTCAACTCATCACCGATACACCGATTCAGTGCTCGAGTATTGAGGAAGCCATTCGCCGCGCCGATAAATTTTCTGCAATTAGAGCTGGGGTCATTGCCGTCTCTCAAGAATATGATGAAGAGACCGGAGACTTCGGCGAACTCAAAGTATTAGCAAAGTATGGAGAGATCCCTGCCGGTGCGATTGGCGACGAAGATTAGCATCATTATTAAGCATCTAGGTTTTATTACTTGTGTTTATTTGAAAAAAGGTTAATATACAACCTCATTAACGCGGGGTGGAGCAGTCTGGTAGCTCGTCGGGCTCATAACCCGAAGGTCGTTGGTTCAAATCCGGCCCCCGCAACCAAATATCAAAAGCCTGTTTTTTAACAGGCTTTTTTATTGTCTTCAATTTATGAGAACTCTTGACTTAAAGAGGATAACTCAACATCTCTGGCATTTCAGCAATGACATTTTTACAGCTATCGTGAAAAAATCTCTGATTAAGATGCCAGACATCTTTGTTCCGATCTATAAAAAAGCTTAAAAACATCTATCAACATCACGTCCGGTAGGCCTTCAAGCTATTTTATCAACCCTATCCTTTTTAATAACCTATAACGCTTTAATTTTGGTAATGGCTTCATCTAGAATTTGAGATAATTGCACTAATGTATCTCCCTCAAGATCGGTGCGATGATGCAGAAGGTTACGGATCTCTCTCACCTTCATCTTCAATGGATGCTCTGCAGATTTACGCTCTGCCTCATAGGCATTTTCCATGGCGGTGATTAAATCACCCTGTGCTTTCAACCATGCTAAAAGTTGCGCTGCATTCTCGCTATTCTCTGATAGAAAGTTCTGACCATTATCAGTCATCACATAGCTTTTTTTAGTCCCTTCCATCTCTACAGATGCCAATTCACTCTCTTCTAAAAATGATAAGAGAGGATAAATCATCCCGGGACTCGGCTTATAAAACCCTTGAGATAGCGTTTCTAATTCTTTAATAATCTGATATCCATGCAACTGTTTTTCAGCCAATAAAGATAATACCAATAACTGTAACTCATCTGATGAAATTCGACGAGCTCCTCCAAATCTTCCAGCACCGCGCCCCTCTCTTCGGCCACTATGATGTCCTCTTCCTCCTCGCCCACCGTGACCAAAACGCTCATCGCTTTTCGCTAAACAGCGATGCATTCCTTCCCCTCGGCGATGATGACTACGTCCATGTGATCGATACTCAGCACGATCTCTTCCCTGTTCGCGATGACTACCAAAAGCCATTTCATACCGTAATTCAGATAATCTTCTCATCAAAAACCCCTTATAAAATATATTGATAATAAGGAGAGAAAGTCTCTCGTTATAAAATAAGACCTTGAGACTCCTCCCCTTCAAAATATCTTAAGATTCTTTCAATAATCTATTCTCTCTCAAAATTACCCTACTAATCTTGAAATGCCCTTTTATATCTTAAGATATATATCGTAAGATACACAAACTAACAATTAACGTCAATAAGCCCTATTAAAAAAACACCTCAAAAAGAGTTTAACGACCTAAAACTGATAAATATCACGTAAAAAAAAGGCCGCTAAATAGCGACCTTCTTAAAAATTATCAAACAAGGGATCGGTTATTACTGTGGTAATCCCACAAAATTCATTAAGTCACGATAAAATAGACGTGCACTGAGTTTATATCCTTCCAAAGTAAGATGGACTTTATCACGCCCCGCTAATTCTTCTCGCTCCCACTGCTCAATACTGCAAGGTCCGCCCATTGCTTGCTGCCAATCCCAATACAAGACTCTTTCTGAGCGTGCTACCGCATATTGAGTCTGTTTCACCGCTTCATAAAATGCGGGGGTACGCTCTGCACATGTCCCCGTTGCATTACGTAATAACGCATCGGGAGGACTCAACAGTAAAATTGCGGCATTAGGTAGGCGTAATCGAATGTTACGGATACTATCGATAAGTTGTCGACGATAAGCATCAAGATCAAAGACATCGTTGAAAGCCTCATTCGTTCCATATTCTAAAATGACTAAATCACTATTGGTCGCGGCAAGCTCAGCGTACCACTCCGGAGACCATTTATTCCAGATTGATAATTGCGCACCATTGGTAGCAATAGAAGAGACTATCGCACCAGGCTGATTACTCTGTTGTAACCACATCCCTCCTAACTCCACATTTTTATTTTCTGCCGTAACCCTAAATGGCATGGGTGTTCTAAAACTCATCGTCTGCCATCTTCCTACCCCTTTAAGAGCATGAGTAAGATTGAGATGTCCTCTCGCATTAGTAATCGCTACTGCATCGCTACTACGCGCCTTTATCACCATTCTCACATCCCAAAGATCCGCGCTTTTTTCTGGGTGAGTTAAAGTCACATCAATAGAGCCCCCAGTACGTGTGGGGGTTGCGATATATCCCCCCATTGGAAAATCTAAATCACTCACTGTTCGGCTACTTGCTAAATTCCAACCGTTACTTCGCCAAGTCATCTCCGCATTTCGCTGCCCACGTACATTCATCGGCGTCACCCAACCAATACCGGCATTCCCTAACTTAGCTTGTAATGAATCTCGTAAGCCGCCCGTAAAGAAATCCGCAGCGGAATGAGAATCACCAAATTGCGTAATCGCAACAACTTGATGCCCTCCTTGTGCTATTTGCTGCATTTTTGCTTTTAACTGTCCTGCATTACGATCCCCAAAATCGGTAATTCCCGGACCGATTTCTTTACGATAATCACTTAAATCATTTGCACTACAGGCGACTATTAGCAGCGCTGCAGCAGCTAGTAAACTATTTTTTAATACCTTCATTGTTATTCCCTTTTGTTGATGACAACAGAAATGTACTCACCACTTATTCCGACATTAAACTTCAACGCCCCATCATCATTACGCTCTATCTGATAGCGACCTAGACAACGCTTTGACAGGCATCCCTAGCACTCTTTTTTCATTCATCTTTCCTTCCTTCATCTCAAGGGAGCCTTTACCCTAAAACGGCAAACAGCTACTCCAGTGACTCTGAAATCAACTTCAGCTCAATTGGAGCTGTTTCTAAGGGCTGAGTTACCTCTTCACCTACCGATGCTTCCTCTTCTCCATCGGTGATATCGATCTGCTCTTTCTCGATCGTTAAGGCTGCAATCACACGCTCAGCAATTCGTCTTTGCCCTGTCGGTGTAAAGTGAATCCCATCATTAGTTCGCACTTTTAAGTTCCCCTCATCGGTTTCTACATACGCACTATATCCATCATCACTACACCCTAAAAGATCACTTGTCGGAAGATAAGTACCATTAAACTTTGCCATTTCTGAAGCATAAATCGTATTGAGATAAACCATATCTTTATGAAGTTTATCTTTCCGCATACAAGGCGCTCCTAACCAAATCACCGGTAATTGGTGTTGATAAGCAGATAAGATAATTTTCTGCACTCGCTCTCGATAAGCCCGTTCCCACTCAGCACTTTTAAAGCGCAAATATTGCTTTCGTCCCGGTACGGGGAAGTCCCAAGGATCATTAGCCCCCATATAGACAACGATGGCTTGAATATCCGCATACTGCCTTAGAGTTGTAGCGACCACTTCTGGCCAATTATAAAACTTAGGATATGCAAGCCCTGTACTCTGTTTACTAAGATCAACCCCATCAATATTTTCTGATTTATAGAGCGCCTGTCGTACTCTTGGCGCAACACCTTGCATTAAGGAATCCCCGACAAAAAAGAGCTTGTCACCAGCCATCACGACTAACTCTTTCGGAAGCTGTGGTAAGAGTGGCCCCACAAACTCGGACTCAAAATACCTATAAGGTGTCTCTTGATGCTCATCACCTGTCGCCGCTAAAATCGCAATCGATGGATCACTCTCTTGAGAATGATCTAACAAGTCACTAACTGATAATGGAGATTGATCAGCACCCTCATCGATCACTGTCCCCATATTTTTGATACCATCTAAAGAAACAATCTCTGTTTGATAGTCAGCTTCATCCCTATTAAAGTCTGGTAGTGCTAACGCCCCCACTTGAGACTCCACCCAACGTTCTATCCCCACTAAGGGCGATTCTTGATGATATGTCTGCGCCCAATAAACATTAATAGATTCTCGGTAAAGAAAGAACACCCCAGCGAGCGTCATGACGAGGATATAGAATACTTTTGCTTTCGACATGTTTCTCTCCTTAGAAGCTCGCATAGATAAATTGAGGAATCCCTGAAGGCGCTAAATAGATAACGCCCCACAAAATAGCAATATAGAGAATAGGCAAGATGATAAAAGGGATCTTTTTCGACACATTTATGCAAAGCGCCGGCAATTTACTCAATAGAGGATAGATCATAAAGATGATCACCATCAGTCCTAGTAATATCCCGAATGGCTCAAGGTTCTCGGCGAGGTTGCCATAATTATTAAACAGTGAAGTGATATAGCTCACCGAATCATCAAAAGTCTCGCTTCTAAAAAAGAGCCAGCCGATACAGACATAGTTAAATGTCATAAACCTCGCTAAGTATTTACGCCATCCTCCAACCTCTTGGCGCATTACAGTACGGATATCGGTTTCTGATAATCCTTGTTGCTGTAACCGGCGTGCTTTCCACCCATCTTTAATATTCAAAAAGACCACACCCAAACCATGAATCGCACCCCAAATAAGGAAGTTCAGAGTTTCACCATGCCATAACCCTGACAACACCATTCCTATCATGACATTCACTTGTGTTCGAGAAAAACCTTTACGGTTTCCCCCTAGAGGAAAATAGATATAATCACGAATCCAAGTGGAAAGACTGATATGCCAACGATTCCAAAAATCTTTTAAACTTGTAGCAAGATAAGGTGCGTTAAAGTTCACTGGTAATTTAAACCCTAAAAGTAACGCGATACCTGTGACTAGATCGGTATATCCTGAGAAGTTCAAGTAGATCTCTATCGCATAAGCATAAGTCGCTAAAATGAGCGCAGTCGTATGATATTCCGTAGGGTTATCAAATACAGGTTTTACAAAGGCCTGAGAGAAGAAAGAACTCAGCCAGTAGACTTTAATCACTGCCAAAATAATCAATACAAATGCCCGATGAGGATCGATCACGGCTCTGGGCGTTGGATCTTGTAATTGTGGTAAAAAAACCTTCGCGCGATTAATCGGCCCGGCAATAATACTTGGGAAAAATGATAAAAAGAGTGCGAAGTCAAAAAAACTGACAGGCTCCATTCCTCGCCACTCGGCATCTTGATTCGTCCCGGCACGTTTATCAACACTACGTTCATAAATAGAGACTAAATAGCTCATCGAATGGAAAGTATAAAATGAGATCCCGATCGGGAGAATAATCTCCGCCACCGGTAACGAAAGGTCTATTCCCCAGGCGGCGAACTGATGCTGTAATTGAGGTGCGAAAAAATTAAAATACTTAAATACGGCAAGATTACCTATTGCTGCAATCACGGAGATAAACAGCCATAACCGTGGCCTTAAGCTATAAACAATCCCGGTAGATAGGAGATAAAGGATGACGGAATAGCTCCCTAATATCAGCGCAAAGTTAATATTAAACAAGCCAACAATCAGATAGCTACTTATCAATAAAATAAGATTTTGAATAGCAACATGCGCCCGAAAGCTCCAATAAAAGAGAAAAAATAGTACGAATATTGCCGCAAACTCTATTGATAGATAACTCACATTCCAACCTTACATCGTGATTTTTATAATTAATACTACTGCTGATCCCTAAACTTTTGATTTAAACTAATCAACACTGACCAATTCTATCAAATTCAAACCGTTATTCTACGTCTTTAAAGTCGAGATTCAACCCCAATGAAGACCGAACTTAAGATAGCCCTATAATAAATATTCTTACACAACAATATTTACAAGATGCTCAGAGTCTATTGAATATCCAAATTTTCATCACGATAAACCGCTATAAATAGCGTAATTTCATAGATTCTTTAGAAATAAAATATTTCCTTTATAAACATCTAGTTATCCCCCCTTATTCAACAAATCCTAATATAAACTAAAAAATATCATGATCATGATATTTAAAATTTTAAGCGTCTCATCGTTATAACCAAACATAGACTCCCTCTTTTTTCACGATAGCTTCATTATCTTAAAGTCGTTCCTAGCGCTAGATAGTTTCTCTAAAAATACACTGAAGTTATACGCTGTTTAATCGCTTGCCTTCTTACTAGATTGCACCCTCTCAGATTTGGTGCTATAGACTCTAATCAAACCGTATTATTATAATAAAGCTTCATCTATTAGCTCTTCTTCACTTTCATCCCCTTATCTCCTGCTCCGCCATAAGCGCACAAAAAAGCCCTTCTACATTTAGTAGAAAGACTTTTTTCACCGCTCTTAAAAGAGTAGTATTTCGGGTGTTGATTGATAGATAGAATTTTAAACCATCTCTTCCCCGGTTTTACGCGCACGTCTAATATCTCGAATCAAAGATACGACCAATAGCACCAAAATTCCTGCTGAAATTACAGGCCATATTAAAATATAAAGTGGTAACCAACTCATTATTGTCTCCTCTCCTTAACTTATTTTGTAATACCTGAATACAATGATTTATCTTCTTCTTGGAATGCTGTTACTCTTTTTGCTAATAATGAAAAGTCAAAATTCTCATGACTACGAAAACTCATTAAGACGCACACAATCGTACTTGCACCATAAGATGTTAAGGCACTAATCAGCGTAATATGTTCTCTTAAGAAATCCACAAAATAATAACCGGAAACCAAAGTGACCATCAGACCCGCTAAAATAGCAAACTGCCTTGGGAAGAATGCAAATACCATTAATCCCGCCACAACACCGGCACCCACAGAAGCAATCAATTCATAAAATATCCCGATAAAACCCGTGATAGGTATTAGTTGAAAACGCACAATGGTGAAGAGAACAATGGCGACTAACACTGCTGTTGTGAAGGCTTTATTTGTAATCTTTCTCCAATAAAAGCTCACAATCACAGGGAAGACGATTGCTCCCCATAAAGCACCGACAAATACCAACATCACTAAAATATCAAACTTCATACTCGCAAAGACAACCCCCAACATTGTTGCAAAGACCATCGTCATTCTTCCCCACCAGAGCATCTTCCGGGGATTAGGTTTTCCTTTTGCGATATTTTTCCCATAGATATCGGTCATCACAATTGCCGAAAGCGCACAGAGGTCTGCATCCGCAGTAGATGAGAGTGAGCCTATCACTAAGATAAAGAACAAGACAACTCCGGCTGCCGGTAGGTATTGAGATGCCATTACAGGAATAATATTATTCATATCATAGCCAAGATCGGCATCTGTAACCCCTGCAAAAATTGCCAGTAATCCCAACATTCCCAAACCAATCACGACAGCGCCGTAACCCACCGTTGCAGTTAAGAATGTCGATTTAATCAGGTCTTCTCTGACGGCAAAAAGCCTTTGAGCAATCGTTTGGTTTCCTATGGCATAGGCGAGCACTGCAACAAAATAGGGTGCACCCTGCTCTAAAATAGCTTTTGTTGAAAGAAAGTTAGATTGCTCACTTGTTAGACGATCCATATTATTGCTAATGAAATCACTTCCACCGGCATTGTAATAGATCATAGGGATAATAATTACCGCGGCTAAAATCATCGCCACTAATTGCGCAAAGTCAGTTAAAACAGAAGCTCTAAACCCTGTCCAGAGCGTATAAAGTAAAACTCCAAGCCCGGCAATTAGTACTCCTTGTATAAAGCTTAAAGGACTCAAAATAGAAACTAATGCCCCTGCTGCGGTAAAGTTTACCGTCAAACTAATACAGCTTCCTACTAAGTTTGAACCTGCCATAATCAATTGGCTTGATCGCCCATGTCTTGCATAAATAACTTCTGCCAAGGTATGTGCTTCTGGCGCAAGCGCTCTAAATCGTCTTCCAAAGGGATAGACGAAAAAAATCATTAACGCGCCCCAAAATCCATAATGAATAGGCCCTGATAATCCATATTTATATCCAGAAGTTGCACTCGCATAAAATGAAGCCGCCCAAATCCATGTCGCAATCATACTCGCCGCTGATAAACCAAAACCTACAGCGCTATTTGACACCATAAAACTATCAACATTTTCATTTCGCTTACTTATCATTAACGACATTAAGAAAGTCGCACCGTAAAACCCAAATAATATCAATACTGTTAATGTTGTACTGAGTTGAAATAACTCGGTTTCCATAATCAATATAATCCTTTATCAATTTTCTCCATTCATTGCGATTTTATTTGTTTTAATTTTTAATTCGCAATAACTGTCTGTGCCATTGCCGCAGAATGCGCTGGGAGACACAAAACAAAGCCCAAACTAATGACGTCATAAAAAAATCAGTGCCTACTTTTTTAAAAGTATCACAACCGTCATCGTCTCTAGGTCATCAAATATCGAACAGCTATAGATCGAGCAGATCATATATTGCAACACGACTCAAAAAAGATACTAATATCGTTTACTGTTCTTATTTGAAAAACACACTAAACATTAGATTTATAAACAATCCATTGATCAGCATACACCATCTCTGTGTAATTTTCTTCAAACACCTGATATGAAACAATATTATATAAAACACGATAAAGAGTCTCCCCCTCCTCTTTATCAGGCTTAAGGGACTTTTATTTTTCTAAAAAAATTAAATATCAAATATATATAAATAAAGACTATAGAAATCCCTATGAAATCTATAAAACGGCTATATAAGGGCAATTAGACTTTAATAATTTCGGGTTGCGCCATAGCTGCTTAGATTTCTAAAATTTTTACACAGCGATTAATGCTACTAGTTATCTTTTTAAGAACCTGAATATTTCTTCATCGCTAAATCTTCAAATATTCTGATCGGCAATAATTATTTTAATAATGATCCCAAACTCAGATATGATCTACTATGGGATAATCGCAATGGATCTATCAAATAGAAGGGTTTATGACGAATACGCTTGAATATTATAATAAAAATGCTGAATTGTTCTCTGCAAGCACATTTAATGTTGATATGTCAGTACTTTATCAACAATTCCTGCACTATCTTCCTCCTGAAGGAACGATACTAGATATCGGCTGTGGCTCCGGTCGAGATACGCTTTTCTTTCATCAACAAGGTTATGACGTAACGGCTTTTGATTTCTCGCCGGAACTCGTCCAATTGGCGCACAAAAATACGGGTCTGGAAATTCAACACGCGAGCTTTTATGATATTCATGAGATTGAAAAATATACCGGTATTTGGGCTTGCGCTTCCCTATTACATTGTGAAAGATCACGATTACCTGAGGTTATTTCCAAAATTATTAGCGCCCTAAAACCCTCCGGAGTTTGTTACCTCTCTTTTAAATATGGTTCAGAAAATCGAGAAGATAAAGGGAGAAATTTCACAGATTTAAATGAAACCCAAGCAAATGAACTACTCAACCAATTCCCTAATATCTACCTATTACAGCAGTGGATTACCGCGGATCGTAGACCTGATAAAAAAGAATACTGGCTAAATATTATTTTTAAAAAGCATGATGAAAATAGCATCACACCTACGGCAAACACCCAAATTCAATTTATTGAGGATATTCAACAACTCTTAGCCACCGCTAAGGCAACCTCCACTTATAAATTTGCCCTTTTAATCAGTTTAGTAAGAATTTCCATTGAGAAAAATAGATCAAGCAGCCAAGCTCTAACGATTCCTATTACGGCAATTGCTGAAAAATTTATTGAAATTTATTGGCAACAAGCCCGCCCTTATTTCCCTGTTATCGCCGATCAAGAAGATACCCCTCTTATTAATGATCCTATTTTAAAACAAAATAACGGCAAACAAGCTGTTGTGATTAGCAAAATTTTGGAGGCACAGAAACAGATACCTTCTCTCTCAAACTTCAAAAAAAGTGGAAAGGATTGGGAGAAACTCCTTAAAATTGTCAGTAATACGATTCATAAATATCCCCTACAACATCTTCAAATGAGTGATACCAACCCTCACGAATTTATCTATCATTATGATAAAAACAATAAAGAGACGATTACCCTTCACTCTCATGTTGCATTTTGCCTCGCTCGTTTCTCTATCTTTATTGAAGAGATATGTCAAAAATATTGGATGGATAATATCCGTCTCTTAACAGATAATCAGAATAAATTTGGTAATTTCCCTAATCTAGATGAGTTTTTATTTAGTACCGATAGAAATAACCTTTCTCAGATGAAGCCCTTTCTTCATCAAATCCAAAAAGGATGCTGTTTCTATTGTGGAGAAAAAATTTCAACAAGTGCCGGAGAAGTCGATCACTTTATACCTTGGTCTCTTTACCAATACGATACGGCGCACAATTTTGTTCTAGCGGATAAAACATGTAATAACCGTAAAAGCAATAATCTTGCCGCAAAAAGCTTCTATGAAAAATGGCTAATAAGAAATGCTCAGTTTGATGAAGAAATTCGTCAGGAAATTGGAAGATATGGCTTTCTAGTAGATCGTCAACGCTCAGAATCTATTGCTGAAAACTACTATTTTCATGCGGTAAAACTTCATAGTGATAATGGATTTTGGCATCCCTAATCTTATACCTATTAATTTTTTTTACTTAGCAATAGCTAGAGACTATCAATGTGAAGTGATCGATTTGATACCTCATAAAAAAATGCCCGATACCATTTTACCGAGCATTTTCTAATCTATTTGCAAGAAGTAATCATGTTTTAATCTCTAATTCAACAAAAACATGGCTGCCGCAACCCCGGATATGATCAGCGGGACATTATAGTGTAGGAACGTTGGCACACAGGTATCCCAGATATGATTATGTTGTCCGTCGGCATTGAGTCCGGCAGTGGGTCCTAAGGTTGAATCTGATGCAGGAGAGCCCGCATCGCCTAAGGCGGCAGCAACAACGACTAACATGGTTGTCGCCCCTACCGAGAACCCTAACGCCATACTGAAAGGGACATAAATCGTCGCAATAATAGGGATTGTTCCAAAAGAAGTACCAATTCCCATCGTGACCAGTAATCCGATAAATAGCATCATGATCGCACCTAAAAACTTACTCCCGCCAACTAAATCTTTAGAGGTCTGAACAATCTCATCAACGCCCCCCGTTTCACGAAGAACATGAGCATAGCCTGAAGCGATCAGCATAACAAAAGCAATAAAGCCCATAATTCTAATGCCATCTAAAATAGTATTATCTTGATATTTAAAAGGAATGGCTTTAAATGCCATCATAATGCCTAATCCAATTAATGCCCCTAAAGGAAGTGATCCTGTCATTAATTGTACTGCAAAGGCACTAATCGCCCCTAAAATAGCGCCTAAATGTTGCAGCGTAAAGCGATCCGTGACGGCGAGATCCCCCTCTTTTGTCCTCGCGATGGGTAAATCTGCATAACGTCGTTTTTTTCTATAACTAATAAAAATGGCAATCAAAAGCCCTACAGCCATACTTAATGCCGGCACCCAGATATATTTCCAAACATCGGTACTTTTTACATCCATACCATTTAAGGTCATATTATCGGCAATGATGCCATGAAAAATAAGCCCAAAACCCACAGGTAACGCAACATAAGGCGCTTTCAAACCAAAAGTTAAACAGCAAGCGGCGGCACGTCGATCGATCTTTAGATCATTCATCATCTTTAATAATGGCGGAATTAAGATGGGGATAAATGCAATATGAACAGGAATGAGGTTTTGCGAAAAACAAGCAATACCTGCTAATACCAAGAGAAACACTTTCGCATGCTTTCCCACAACCTTCTCTAACTTTGTCGATAAAATCGTTGTTAATCCCGTTTGTGCAATTCCCACAGCCAATGCGCCTAATAGGACATAACTTAATGCCGTATTTGCTTGACCCCCCATTCCATCAACGAGCAAGGTCATCGTCTTACTGACCTCAAACCCCCCAATCATACCGCCTACAATTGCTGAAATCATAATCGCTAATAAAATATTAACGTTACTCAAACAGAGTACACACATCAAAACCACAGAAACAAGAACTGGATTAAATAGAATTTCCATATTCTCCCCCTCCTTAAGTTAATTGAACTATTCAAATTTTAATTATTAGAATTATTTTGACGCTTGGTGATACGTTATTTCAAAAGCCTGCGATAGAGATGATAGCGATGAGATCGATCATAATCTCTCTCCTTCAGGCCGTTATCGCGCTATTTCAATAAAGAAAGCGATTAATCAAGTTTCTCCCCTAAAGCTGATTCAACTTTTTCAATAAAATCATCATTAATAAGATCAATCGCCTGATGCATATCTACATAAGTAATTCGGTCAAATTCTAATACTGGAATAAGTTCACGAATACTATCATATGCAGCTTTTGTACCTTGCCCTAAAGCTTTATTTGCATCCAATTTATTCAAATCAATCGCTTGGCAAGCTAACATTAATTCCATCCCCACCACCGACTTTGCATTGTGATAAATCGCCTGCGCTTTACGGGCGGCAATAGTTCCCATACTCACATGATCTTCCTGATTGGCAGATGAGGGAATAGAGTCAACACTTGCAGGATGGGCGAGCACCTTGTTCTCAGATACTAAAGAGGCTGCCGCGTATTGTACAATCATATAGCCAGAATGCAGTCCTCCATGTTCTGTGAGGAATGCCGGTAATTCATTATTGAGCGCAGGATTGACTAAGCGTTCAATGCGTCTTTCACTCACATTGGCAATTTCAGCTAATGCAATTCCTAAAAAATCGAATGCCAGCGCCATCGGTTGACCATGAAAGTGTCCACCTGAAATCCCCATATTTTTATCTCGTAGAATAATTGGGTTATCTGTCACAGAGTTGATCTCAATCTCTACGCGACTTTTTACAAAGGCAATCGCATCATAACTCGCGCCCTGAATCTGTGGTGCACAACGAAGAGAATAGGCATCTTGCACTCTCAGATCTCCCTGTCGAGTTGTTCGCTCACTCCCTTTTAATAAGGTTAAAAGATTAGCCGCAACGATGCCTTGCCCCGGATGAGGTCGCAATGCATGAAGTTCAGGGATGAAAGGATCCGTAATCCCATTTAAAGCTTCTAGCGTTAAGCTCGTCGCGATATCGTTCGCCTTTAAAAGATTGATCGCGTCATAAACCGTTAATGCCCCCACCGCCGTCATGACTTGAGTCCCATTAATAAGCGCTAATCCTTCTTTCGAGGTAAGTTCTATCGGCATAATGCCGGCACGAGTCATTGCTTCAATACCGGTTAATACTTCTCCCTCAAACTCCGCGGCTCCTTCACCAATCATCGGCAATACCATATGTGCCAAAGGAACTAAGTCTCCACTAGCGCCCAACGATCCTTTCTCATAAATACGAGGATGTACCTGCTTATTGAGCATCTCAATCAATGTATTTAACGTTTGTAAGCGAATGCCGGAATATCCTTTCGCCAAGTTATTAATCCGCAGTAACATAATGGCGCGTACCACTTCCGTCTTAAACATCTCGCCGATACCACAAGCATGACTAATAATGAGATTTCGTTGTAGCGCTTTCGCTTCATCCTTCGAAATATGAACATTACTAAAATTCCCAAAGCCTGTGGTAATGCCGTAAACGACCTCGCCTGAAGCCACCAATTCATCCACATACTTTCGAGACTCTTCCACTTCTTCAATCGCAGATTGAGTTAGCTCGACCCGATATCCAAGCCTTGCAACCTTTACAATATCGTCTAACGTTAATGAATTTCCATCAATTTGAATCATTGTCATGATCTACTCCCCTTATCTATAAACCGCTAACTAAGCGGTCTTGATGTTTTTAATAGTTTTAATAGTTTTAATAGTTTTTTAATGATTTTTTGACTACCTTGAATCTCTTGAATATTTAGAATGCCTTGAATGCTATCTAAACATGCGGTGCACGATACTGAAGGTGCATCCATCTAGCTCGTCCTAGATAATGGCGAGCACATGATGACAAAATATTGAAAAGCTCTTTAATACCGCTAAGAGTTGATCTAGCACCCTAAAAGATGATGGCTACGTAATCTTTCCCCTAAAAACACGATGAACTAACGGGTTATATCCCACTTCATAAAATATCTCGACAGGATCAGTAACCTTCCAAGCGACAAAATCTGCCATAAATCCCGATCGAATCTGTCCATGAGTCTCTCCTCGATTTAAAGCTTTTGCAGCATTCACCGTCACGCCAGCCATCACTTCTTCCGGCGTTAAGCCAAATAAAACTCCCGCCGCATTCATGGCTAATCTTAAAGAAGTGAAAGGACTTGTGCCGGGATTGTAATCAGTCGATACCGCCATCGGGATCTGATATTTCCGTAATAGTGCTATCGGTGGCTTTTGTGTTTCTCGTAAGAAGTAATAAGCCAGCGGTAAAAGTGTTGCGACGGTTCCTGATTGTGAAATCGCTTTAATCGCCGCTTCATCTAAAAATTCAATATGATCAACAGAGAGACCTTGGTACTTTGCAAGTAAAGCGCTCCCGCCTAAATTCGACATCTGCTCCATATGCCCTTTAACGGGAATACCAAATGCTTTAGCAGCATCAAAGACTCTTGCAGTCTGCTCTAAAGTGAATCCCACCGACTCACAAAAAACATCCACCGCCTCAAAGCCCTCTTCTTTCCAGAGCGTGGGCAGGATTTCTTGACAGACCAGAGTAATATATTCATCCGCCCTCCCCGCAAACTCTGGGGGAACAGCATGAGCGGACAAAAGAGTCGTCACAATCTCAATAGGATAATCCGCTCCTAACTTTTTAGAAACCAAGAGCTGTTTACGTTCATTCTCTAAATCAAGACCATACCCGGTTTTAGATTCGAGCGTGGTAACCCCATCTTCGGCTAAGGCGACCATTCTCGGAAATGCCCGATCATAAAGCGTCTGAAAATCAGCGCTTCGCGTTTCATGTACCGTTGCATTAATCCCCCCGCCCTCTGCTGCAATGTCGCTATATGGCACTCCATTTTGACGCATTTCCCACTCTTTCGCGCGGTTCCCACCAAAAACAAGATGCGTGTGACAATCAATAAACCCCGGTGTAATCAGCAAGCCATCTAAATCATAAATAAGAGCATCTTCCGGTACGGTATAACGACCATGGGGCAGAACCCCTATAATCCTCTCTCCCTGTGTTAGTAAATCATGATCTTTTACTAAACCATATGCTTGGGCTAAGGTAGGATTCATTGTGGCAATCGTGGCTCCTTGCCAAATAGTGAGTCCTTTCATGAGTGCAATCTTTTGTCCCATCATTTCTCCTGATTGTTATCTCTTTTATTCTCTGTTAGCGGCACGCTACTTCACCATAGGTAAATCAAGTCCTTGCTCTTTAGCACACTGAATCGCAATCTCATATCCCGCATCGGCATGACGCATCACACCTGTCGCAGGATCATTTCTCAATACCCGACTTAATCGTCGATCCGCATCGATGGTTCCATCACAAAGAATCACAACGCCTGAATGCTGAGAAAATCCCATTCCTACACCTCCCCCATGATGAAGAGATACCCATGTTGCACCCCCAGCTGTATTTAATAACGCATTTAATAAAGGCCAATCAGAAACGGCATCTGAACCATCCTTCATGGACTCCGTTTCTCGATTAGGACTGGCGACGGAACCTGAATCAAGATGATCTCGGCCAATCACGATCGGGGCTTTTAATTCACCCTTACGAACCATCTCATTAAAGGCTAATCCTAGTCGCTGGCGATCTTTTAAACCGACCCAGCAAATTCTTGCCGGCAATCCTTGAAAGTCTATGCGCTCCCGAGCCATATCTAACCAGTTATGCAGATGTGGATTATCGGGGATTAACTCCTTTACCTTTTGATCTGTTTTATAAATATCTTCCGGATCACCAGAAAGGGCAACCCAACGAAAAGGTCCTATACCTTCACAAAAAAGTGGTCGAATATACGCAGGGACAAATCCTGGAAAATCAAAAGCATTCTCTACCCCTTCTTCTAAGGCCATTTGGCGAATATTGTTGCCATAATCAAAGGTGGCAGCCCCTCGTTCTTGAAGTTTTAGCATGGCTCGTACCTGTTTAGCCATACTCTCTCGTGCCGCGAGATTAACTTCTTGAGGTGCAACAATACGCTTTTCAAGCCACTCATCCATAGTCCAGCCAGAGGGTAAATAGCCATTAATAGGATCATGTGCTGATGTTTGATCCGTCACAATATCAGGCGTGATTCCCTGCTCAACAAGAGCGGTAAAAATATCAGCCGCATTCCCCAATAAGCCAATAGAAGTTGGCTTACCAGAAGCTTTTGCAACATCAAGCATTGCTAGGGCTTCTTCTAATGAGGTCGCTTTTTGATCCACATATCGGGTTTTTAAACGAAAGTCGATACGGGACTCATCACAATCGACCGCAATCATATTAAATCCCGCCATGGTGGCTGCCAAAGGTTGCGCACCTCCCATTCCGCCTAATCCCCCTGTTAGTACCCAGCGCCCTTTCGCATCTCCTTGAAAGTGGGATTTTGCCGCAGCGACAAAGGTTTCATAAGTCCCCTGAACAATTCCTTGCGAACCAATATAGATCCAAGATCCTGCGGTCATCTGCCCATACATCATGAGTCCCTTTTGATCTAACTCATGAAATGTCTCCCAATTCGCCCAATGTGGCACAATATTGGAGTTAGCAATTAAGACTCGAGGCGCATCTTTATGTGTTTCAAAAACCCCCACAGGCTTTCCTGATTGAACCAGTAATGTTTGATCTTCTTCTAACGTTTTCAGAACTTCTAATATCTTGTCATAACACTCCCAATCTCTAGCAGCTCTCCCAATACCGCCATAGACCACAAGGCTTTCAGGGTGCTCCGCGACTTCAGGATCAAGATTATTTTGAATCATGCGATAAGCTGCCTCTGTTTGCCAACTTTTACAAGTTAACTCACGACCTCTCGGCGCATGAATAACACGATTATTATCAGTACGATATACCATAAAAAACTCCTCCCATTCTCTCTCTTTTTATCATCACTAATCGATTCTTTGACCTTCTCTTTTCTATTTTAGAAAGATAAAACCGACTAAATGTCTATACATTTATAAGCTAATGTCTTTAATTAATCATGCTTTATATTTGATAGCAAGAAGTATTTATAGTGATTGAAAGAAATCCCTGAAAGGCATTGACAACAGTAGTTCCATCGTAGTATTACAGTCGGAATTTTAACGCTTTTTTATCTAAAAAAAGATTTTTATAAAATCTACTACTACAAACTACTGTAGTAGCATGGTAGAATATTTTTAAGCATTTCCTTTTTAATTGTTAGACAATATTTTCACCCAGCACTCCTCTTACTAATTCCTTAAAAAACAAGACCTTTTCATGGCAATTCCAAAATTCAAGAATATAAAAAACTACCTTCTCAACAGCATTGCTTCCGGAGAATTTCCGCCGGGAGCACAAATTCCTACAGAATTAGAGCTCGCGAAAAAATTTGGCGTCAGCCGAATGACGGTCAACCGTGCCGTGAATGATTTAACAACTCAAAATGTGCTAACTAGAACTCCTGGGAAAGGAACATTTGTAACGGGACAAAAATCGGCAACTTCCCCGGCAAATATTAACGATATAAAAAAAGAAGTATTAGCTCGAGGAAATCAGTACAGTGTCAAAGTACTCATACAAAAAACGATTGCCGCAGATGAGCCTACAGCCCTAGGGTTAGGGATTCATACCGGCGCTAAAGTCTATTATTGTCAAATTGTTCATTATGAAAATGAGCGCTCCCTTATTCTAGAAAACCGATATATTAATCCGATGTTCGTTCCCGAGTTTATTAAACAGGACTTCACTCAAATAACTCCGACAGGATATCTATTAGAGAAACATGGTTTAAGTCGCATGGAGCAAACCATTGAGGCGATTGCTTGCCAGCAACAGGATGCCGAACTATTAGAAATTAAGGAGAATGAGCCTTGCCTCTACATTACAAGACGCACTTGGGATAAACACCATATTATTAGTGTCTCTAACTTTGTTGCCCCGGGATCACGTTATAAATATTTCTTTGGTAGAAACTATAGTGCTTAATGATTAAAAAACCCCGTGAGTTGATGGATAAACTCACGGGGTTAAATCTCTTAACCTCAATACTTTAATCTCAATGATGAAAAGTGACTATCACTTCACTACTTCTGCACCTAAAGCGTCGTGAGTAGGATTAGCAGAGGGATCGCCCATTGTGACCGAAAATGGTTTCGTGTCATTATTCATATAGATCGTTTCCGATGGGAATGCAAAATCAGCACCATGTTGATGTACAATCTCAATTAGCTTTAAGTAGACTTCTTGCTGCGCTTCTAACCATTCTGCCCACTTCACTGTCTTTGTAAAGCAATAGACCATCACATTCAATGATGAATCGGCAAAGGCATCAAAATAGACTAATAATGTTTGCGTGGTATCAATCTTTGGATTATTTTGCAGCATTGTACGGATATCATTCACAATTGCGCCAATTTTATCCGCATCTTCATATCTCAACCCTAACTGAGTATTAATCCGCCGATTCGTCATTCGACCAGGGTTCACAACGCTAATGGCCGAAAAAAGAGAGTTTGGCACATATAATGGTCGATTCTCAAAAGTCATAATCTTTGTAATGCGCCAACCAATCTCTACAACAACCCCTTCAATTTGGCGATCCGGTGACATAATCCAATCTCCAATATTAAAAGGACGATCAAAATAGAGCATAAGACCGGAGAAAAAGTTACTTAACACATCTTTACTCGCAAACCCTAGTGCAATTCCCCCGATTCCCCCAAACGTCATCAATCCTGATAAGCTCATACCAAAGTGCTCACCAAATAGTAAAACAATGCCGATAAAAATAGCGATCTTCAATACCCGTGTAATTAACTTCGCTGAGGTACGATCTGCCCCTTTTTTAATCTGCCGGGCTTCCAATTGATTCACAAAGAAAAAGAGCATGTTTAGAATAATCAATCCTAATAAGCCTGTCTGAATATAGTTCACTATTTTTGCAGAGAGAAGCTTCAAATGAAAATCTGTAATCGCCATCTCCAGATATTGACTAAAGATCATAACCGCGCCACAAAGTACAAGCCCTAATAAAAAGTGAACAAGAATTCCTCTTCGCCCCCATGCGTATCTTTTTGCGATTAATCCTAGGAACAGATAGCCCAATAGCATTAAGATAAATACCCCAAGCCCAACACTATATTTGATGATCATAGGATCTTTCATCGACACATCTTCCTTCTTATCACTTGTTTCTCTTATTTAAATTCTTTATCACGACTTAAAACTAGTAGAGCATCCATATCTCATCGGTGCTATCTATCGAGTAGATACGCAATTTTATCGGTCTATATCGATATTTTAAAATGAATGAATCATCATTTTACACAATAGCACCAGCACGGCTCTATTTAACTTCAAACTTTCGTTCTCTTTATTCGCTCATTATCCCGTGCTTGATGACGCCTTTTTACGCAATTTAATCAATCAGTACCATAAAAAATAGGTAGCCTATTGAGCTACCTATTTTCAATCTCTCACACTTCTACAATAGAGGAGAAGTGCTATAAAACATATGCGGATGAATCCCCTAAAGTGATCGCCTCTTTTGTCATAATCACGATAGAAGCCCCATCTCTTGCATAAATATCTGAAGGGTTAAAGTACTGAATTGTACGATCTAACACCCCTTGTTTTTTAACTTCCCCGAGAAGTTTCCCTTTATTTTGTGATCTCACTGCCACAATCTCAGGAATATCCACAACAGGTACGGCTAACTGATCTTTCTTTAACGCTAGCTCTGATAAAGCAAGGACCCTAGGAATATAAGCTCGAGTGATTTGCGGTAATTCAATATTCCAATAATCAGCGGGCTTCCCAATTTGACGATTTTTCTTCATACTCCGAAGTACTCGCCCTTCACCGGCATTGTATGCAGCTAAAGTCAGTAACCAGTCACCATCAAAGCGTTTGTTAAGATATTCTAAGTAATCTAATGCGGCTTCAGTCGCTCGTACAAGATTTAAACGCCCATCTGATTTTGAAGAGATCTGTACCCCAAATGTTTCTGCGGTCGGTTTGCCTAATTGCCATAACCCCACATGAGCACCATTTCGAGCACTGGGTTTATATCCACTTTCAATTAATGGGATAAAAGCAATCTCAAGGGGCATATTGCGACGTTCTAACTCTTCGACAACATAGTTAAATACAATTAAACCCTCCCCATTTAGATGGGTAAAAACACCTGAGTTCTTAGTTTCATAATTATGGATCATGGCTTTCACGCGATCATGATCCTTATCACTCATGCCCATTCCGTCAGCAAGTTTTGTTGAGAGCAATAACTCTTTTGGAGCATTATCTTCAACATTCCTTGCCACACTCCATGAAAGTAGCGATGAGATGAAAATACAGATCGAAACACCTAGCTTTATCCTGAAGTTATACGTTTCTTTTTTAATCATCCTAGTTTATTCACTTTTCTAAACAAGTCGGAATTATAACTGACATTGCTTAAAAATACTCCTTTATTTTTCTTATCAGCATCATAAACTTATCAGAAATCCTGTTTATGTAGATCAAATTATATGGATAAAAGATGCAATTTACAGAGGCTTAATGCTATAAAGGAATATTTAGGCACTCTTAAAAATTATACGGTAAAATATTCACTATGATGAATCTAGACAACCATAAAAAAATCCTTTTAATCAATGGCGTAAACTTAAATCTTTTAGGCATGCGTGAACCTGA
>JASLEF010000023.1 GCA_030151245.1 Ignatzschineria sp.
AGGTTTTGCGGTATCTCCAGGCGTTCCTCCGGAGTTAACTGTTGTTATCGGACCATCAATATAAACACCGCTCTGATCTATCACTAAAAAACTGCCGCCAATTTTTAAGGTGATTTTTGTTTTGGATTCTAAGGTTAAATCTCCATCTACTCGTAAGCCGTGGCTTCCAGAGACTTTCTCAATCAAATCACCTTTAATTTCTAAACTAGAATCCGCTTCTCTCAGCTCAATATGCGCGCCTTTTGTCGTGTAGTGCTGTTCGCCTTCGACTGTGATTGTACGATCATGGGCGATATCAATCCGTTCATCGTTACCGATACTCACTTGATGATCGAAGTCTATTCGTTCATTTTTGACGTTTTTTACTTTCAGATCATAATCTTTTTCGGCATGAATCCGCACCAGTTGCTTTTCATTCTCGTCATCAAAATAGAGTTCGTTATACCCTTCGCCTTTATGAGTTTGAGTCCGAATGCCGGTGATCGTTTTATGGCTCGGTAAAGAATAGGGGTGACGATTATGCGCATGATAAGTTCTGCCGGTGATAATGGGGCGATCTGGATCCCCTTCTAAGAAGCTCACTAAAACCTCATCTCCGACTCTGGGAAGTGCCACCATTCCGCGGTTTGCGCCTGCCCAGCCATCTGAAACTCTGATCCAACAGGTTCGCTCACTATCATTACTTGGCTCTGGCGTTTGCTGTCGATCCCATTTAAAACGAACTTTTACTCGCCCATATTGGTCCACATAGATCTCTTCTCCCGGCGGTCCTGTTACCACTGCAACATTGGGTCCGCCTACTTCGGGTTTTGGCTCAGGATCTGGTCCCCAAGGAATATCTTTCGGCATCACTGAGAACTCATTATGATAAGTGGCTGCGCCAACAGTACTTCGCTCTTCTAAAGATTGGGGCTGCGTTCCGGTATGACGAACGTGTGTTAAGATCCAGGTGCGGTTATAGGCTTTAATATATTTATCTTCTAATTTAAAATAAAACCCCGGCATAAAACCGGCAATATCCCCTTTTCCAAGTGCCGTGATAGCCCCACGTCGTAAATAACTAATTCGGGCTATCGTGAAGATACGCCCCACATCCCCTTTTCTGTAACGAGCGGGATAATCGTAATATTCATATTCGCCATTTTGTGTCTCAGTTTCATATCCCACATCTCTTTCAGTCATCGTAAATTGCGGCGCCCTAAAATGGTAATCCGACAATTCAACATGAGTGGGTTTTAATTCATTTTGTAGCTGAAATTGCCTGATATAGGGTTTATCAGGCATGGCACTTGCGGAAGGATTATAGAGTAGATCTTCAGCAATTTCCGTTGATCTTGGAGTGTAATCATTAAATGTAATCTGATGCTCATCATCCCCATATTCAAAGAAATAGCTAATGCCTTCTTCTGCTAATATTCGGTGCAAAAAATCAAGATCAGTTTCCCGATACTGCACACAATATTCTCGCGGCTCATGATTATTCATCATTCGTAAACGATAATTCGTGATGCGCATCTCTTTAAGCATCACTTCAAGAATATCTGTGACGGATTGATGCTGGAAAATTCGGGAATTATGACGTAAGGAAAAACGAGCAAAGGCTGGTACTAATGTGAGATTATAACGAGTTTCAATGCCAGTATAGTCGCCCTTTTCAAATCGCTGAATAATCCCACTAAAAACTCTGGTGAGCTGCTTATTTTGATAGATCTTCAATGTACCATGTTGATTGAGCATCTCTTCTGCGTTGATCTGACGATAGCGACTCGATAATTTAAATTCACCACAAAATGGTGTTGAAAAACCCTCATCAATGGTAAAACTAATCACATTCAAGGATTTTCCACCCGCCGTGAATTCAAATCGAACTTCGTTAGAACCTCTCATAACTATTCATCTCCTAATATTTATCCATTGTGAACAATGGCTTTATATTTATGCGCTTATGATTACTTAAAAATAGAGTTGCCCGTAAATACCACAGATCCTGTTGAGCGAAGACTATGCGCCACATTGCCACCCCCAATCGCAATAGCGCCGGCATTTTCAATGGCCTCCTCACGATTCCCACTAGAAGAACTAAGCGATGCTTCAGGAGCCACCTCTAACTTGGCACCAAACTCTGAAAAAACGTCTATTTTCCCCTTACCCTTAATAAAGGAATTTGAGCCATTTTTTAAATTAAGCGCCTTTCCATCATGTCGCCCCATGAGTTCATATTTTCCATAATTGTCGCAATCACCCTCGAGCTTTCCCTCTATTTTTAGCATTCCTCGATTAATGATTTTGCCTTTTGAATGCCCTTCAATCGTTAGTTTTCCGCCATTCTCAATGGTAATCTCTCCTGAAAATGATCCTTGGATTGTTAAATCACCCCCACTTTGAATGGTGATGGCCCCCCCATGCGCATCTTTTTGAATAATCGCATGACCTATGGAAGCGGGAAGCGTATCTTTAGCAGTAATTATTTGCGCCATATCACGGCAAAGCCTCTATTTTTAAATAATCATTCATAAATACGACAAAAGGGAGCACTCTTCGAGCGTCCCATTTATCTTAATTTAAGATTTTCATCTTCTTATCATTCATTACAAACTAGATAATTATGCTTGGCGTGGATTTCTCCAGTCATCATAGCCTTTTGTTCCAGCTGATTCGTGATCCCATTCGATCTTACGATACGCAAGCGAGATATCGATCAATTGACGATAAGGTTTGTTTTCTGGATCAATGGCATTTGGAAGTACTTGATCAATCTCCGTCACAATCGCATCCGTTAATGTCGTCGTGAAGAAATGTTCTTGCTGACCTGTACTTGAAGTGCGATACCATTTCACTTCAACCTTTGGAAGCTGCTCACCAGAAACGAGAGCATTATAAAGAAGCGGCACAGCCTTATTTAGATCAACCGTAATAATAAATGGACGATGAACACGCTGACCTGATGGTTGTCCTGATTGTGGATCTGTCGGCACAGTCACGACATGCTTCACTTCTTGCACGAGCATTTGATCTTC
>JASLEF010000121.1 GCA_030151245.1 Ignatzschineria sp.
TACTGCTGTTATTCCTCAACAAAATCCAAGGCATCTTTCAAGCTCACAGATACTAAGCGTGAAACGCCCGGCTCTGCCATCGTCACGCCAATGAGAGAATCGGAGATCGTCATCGTCGCTTTGTTATGTGTGATGAAAATAAATTGTACCTTCTCACTCATCTCATCAATCAGCTCCCCTAAACGGCGAACGTTTGCTTCATCGAGTGGTGCATCCACCTCATCTAGCATACAGAATGGCGCTGGGTTGAGGTTGAAGATACCAAAGACAAGCGCCATCGCCGTTAGTGCTTTCTCGCCACCGGAAAGCAGATGAATTGTGCCGGGCTTTTTCCCAGGGGGATGGGCGATAATATTAATACCGCTCGTAAGAGCATCATCATCCGTGAGCTTTAAGTAGGCTTTTCCCCCCCCAAATAAACGTGGGAATAGACGAGAAAAGTCATCATTGACGGCATTAAAAGTCTCCATGAAACGTGTGCGAGTTTCATCGTCAATCTCCTTGATCGCTTTTTCCAACATTCTTAGAGCTTCTTCAAGGTCATCATTTTCAGTATCTAAATACTCTTTCCGCTCACGAAGCTCTTCTGCTTCCGTAATAGCCACTAAGTTGACGGCACCAATTTTTTGAATGGCTTCTCGCTTCTCTTCAAGCTCTGCTTCTAAGATGGGGATCGCTTTATTTCCATGATTCTCAAGCGCTTCCTGAATCTCTTCCTGACTAATTTCAACTAAGAGCGCCTCCCATTTTTCAAGGAACATGCTCCGTTTAGTCTTTAACTCCGCTTCTTTAATAGAGAATTGATTTAACTTATCTTTCTGCCCACCTAATCGGGCTTCATGCTCAGCTTTCTCTGTCTCTAACAGACGAATACTCTCTTTTGCCGCCTCAAACTCTGTGCGTATTTCGATTAAACCTGATTCGAACTGTATTAAATTTTCTTCTGCAATAAGCTTTGCTTCTTCCGCTTCTTGAATCTGCTCGGTATAATTAGTCTTATCTTGCTGACTCTCCATCCGTTGACGCAAAATTGTCAATTCCGATTCCGCGCGAAGCTTACGTTCCCTGACTTGTACTAAAGAACGTTCGATAGCATCTTGATGACGTTTCTTCTCAAGATGTAGTGTTCGCTGGTGATCAAGACTCTTTTTATCAGCATCATAAGCCGTTTTTAACGCCTCATAACGCTCTTCTATTGCCTCATAACGTTCAGTTTCAGCAATCAGCGCCATCTCTTTTGTCTCAATTTCTGTTTTTAATTCAGACAATAATGTGGCAGTGATAGTCTCCTCTTTTGTTAATTCAGCTAATCTACTTTCAATACGATATTGCTCTTTCTCATGATGGGACTTTGCCTGCATTAAAAGGCTTAATTTCTTCTCTAACTCAAATTGTTCCCGAGAGAGTTTCTGTACATTCTTCTGAGAGGTCTCAATCGTTAATCGCAAGTTTTTTAAAGCTTCATCTTTTTCATAGAGTGCTTCATCTAATATCTCTAAACGCGCATCAATCTGCTCAATTTCTAAAAGCGCATTTTCAAGAGAGCGCTGTCTTGCAAGAATCCCAAAGTTCGCATCTTCTGTACTATAAATCGCCCAATCTGGGCCAAATAACAACCCTGACTTTGTCACAATGACTTCATGTAATACTAAGGTTTCCCGAAGTGCGATAAACGCCGGCTGCTTCTCAATCGCTAAGGGATCAATGCCGGCATCATCATAAATATAAATATGAGACAACAAAGAACCAAGTGCTAAATCACTGTCAATGTAGAACCCCAACTGTTGTTCATTAAACTCAAACGATTGCTGTCCTAAGATATAACTTTTACCAGCCCGTTTTTCGGTATCCATCAAAAGCTGTTGACGCAAAATACTATCGACCGCACCATTCCAACCTTCAGTGACCTTTAAGTGTTCAAAGAGCGGTGACTTTCCAGCTTTCTCTTCCGAAACAACCATCTTCTCAAGCATACTTACCTCTCCGGCAAGTTGATTTCGTGAAGCGGAGAGCTTACGTTGCTCAGTTTCTAAGGCTTGCAACTCACGCTTGAAGGTTAAATGCGCCTCTTCCTTCGTCTGTATCTCCTGATTTAAAGACTCTATTTCACTGCTTTTAATAATCAAAGTCTCTTCAAGTAACATTGTTTCACTATCTTCTTCCGGTGTGAAACTGGACTCTTTTGTTGTTGCCATCAAACGCGCACGCTCTTCTGCATTTGTAGCGAATTTTTCTTCTTGAAATTGCAAACTATGACGATGAAGTTCTAACTTTTGCTCAATGGTTTTAAGGGTATCGCGAATTTGTGTGTAATCATTTTGAACCGTTTCAAGAGTTGTCTTCAACGTTGACAGCTTCTCTTCACTTTGCCAAATTAAATCTGCCTCTGACTCAATCACAAAGGCGGCTTCCTCAAAGCTTTCTTCTAATGTGGCAAGTTCAGTACTACTTGTTTTAAATTCTTCCTCTAGACGCAGGCCATTTTCCTGCCATTCAGCTTGTGATTCTAAATCTCGTTTCTCGAGTGCTTTAATACGAACAAGTTCATGTTGAAGATGATCTACCGCTTGCTTGTAAGGATAGAGCTCTTGATTTTTTTGCCCTACAACTTTCTCTAAAGCTTCAAATGCCTTCTTTTGATCAAACAGAGTTGTGGTAACTTGATTAAGATTTTCCACCATTGCCTGAAACGATGCATGCTCTGATTCGTGACTATTTAAGAGCCGTTCCATTTCATTCTCAACGCTAGATTTTTGCTGATGAAGCTCTGCATAGCAAAGCGTTCTCTCCTCTCGTTTTAAAAGTTGATAGCGACGTGCTGTAGCTGCCTGCCGCTCTAATCTTGCTAACTGTTTTCCAAGTTCTAAGCGAATATCCGTTAAGCGCTCAAGATTTGTTCGCGTATGTTCCATACGCAGCTCTGTTTCATGCCGACGCTCTTTATATTTAGAAATATTCGCCGCTTCTTCAAAAAACGCGCGGAGGTCTTCAGGTTTTGATTCCACGATTCGAGAGATCATACCTTGCTCAATAATCGCATATGAACGCGGTCCTAAACCGGTACCTAGAAAAATATCGGTAATATCCCGGCGACGGCAACGCGCACCATTCAAAAAATAGAGACTTTTACCATCTCGATCTAAAGTTCGGCGAACGCTAATTTCTTGGTACTCTGCCCACTTCCCGCCTAATCGTCCCTCATCGTTATCAAAAATTAGTTCGATAGATGCCATTCCCGCAGGTTTTCGTCGTTCTGATCCATTAAAGATCACATCCGACATCGATTCTCCTCGAAGTTGCTTCGCAGAAGATTCTCCCATTACCCAACGCACTGCATCGATAATATTTGATTTTCCACAACCATTAGGACCAACAATACCATTGAGCTTTCCTGTGAGCACAAAGGTCGTTTGATCCACAAACGATTTAAAACCAGAGAGTTTAACCTTACTTAATCGCATAAATTCTTCTTTTCACTTTGATTTTTTTATTATTGGATAGGCTAATGAGCTAGCAAAACTTAATCCATAAAAAAGTACGCTTTCAATCATGGATTGCAATTTTACCAAATAAACTGGTTAAAAATTAATATAAACCCATCAAAAAGCAACGCTATAAAATACCACAGATTAGACATTATGTAGTGGTAATGATTAGTCGATAATAAAGATTTACCAAGCTATTTTTCCCAATTCAAAGAGACTTACTGCTCTTAATTCAATCATTAGAGAAATCTTAAAAATTTTTTCAGGAGCTGTGGATTTTTATCATACTTAACATATATACTATGAATGTTAAAATCTCTATCCGATAAAACCTCACCCTGAGCGTTTTATTAGTCACCTGATTTACGCTAGACTTTAGAGTTATATAGATCAAGTGCCACATAGAGATTACTTGAAACCGTTCAAGACCATTGAACGCTTTTTATCACAACAAGGAGCAGAGAGATGCCGGATACCATCACGAACTCAAGCAACGCCCTCTTCAGCGGCGCTTTCTTTGAGAACTTTTTAGCAATTTCACGATATGAAACAATCTTATCATTGGTCGTGCTGGGCATTGCCTTCTTTGTGATCTACCAACTTCAAAAACGTAAAATAAGTTTCTTTATTCGAATGCTAGCAGGGCTTATTTTAGGAGCGATGATTGGACTTGGCTTCCAAGCTTTAGAAGGATTCCCAGATGTTGCAACAGTTTCTTTAAAAGAGACGAGCACCTGGTATGGTTTATTTGGCCGTACTTTTATTGCTTTCATTCGCATGCTAGTGATCCCCCTTGTCTTTGTCTCCATCGTTAAAGTCATTCTTGACTTTGGTGGCGATAAACAGCTTTCAAAAGTAACGCGCCGAGGTATCTTTTGGTTATTATTCACAACAGGGATTGCGGCGATTCTCGGCATGATTCTAGCGTCAATAATGGGGCTAGGAAAAAGTGATGAAATCATTCAAACTAACGCTACAATCCGCGAATATACAACACTTGTAGATACCTTTGTGAATTTAGTTCCCAATAATATTATTAGTGCCATGAACAATAATAATATTATTGGTCTGGTGATCTTCTCTGCTTTAGTGGGGATTGCCGCTAATCGTATGCAAGCTAAAACCCCTGAAGCGATGAATATCTTTAGACAATTTATCGAAGCCCTTCATAAAATTGTCATGAGTATTACCATGACTATCATCAAATATATGCCTTATGCCGTGATCGCACTCTTAGCGGGCACTATTATTTCCAATGGAATTCCAGCAGTGAAAAAGGTTTCAAGCTTTGTTCTTGCGATCTATATTGCGTCGATCATTATGGTGATGATTCATCTCATGATTATTGCTGCTCACGGCTTATCGCCAATGATGTTCCTTAAAAAATCACGAGATACTCTTGTCATGGCATTTTCAAGCCGCTCCTCTGTCGGCACATTACCTTTAACGATCTCAACGTTAACAGAAAGAATGGGCGTTTCAGGGGGAACTGCAAACTTAATTCCTTCTCTAGGGACGACAATGGGCATGAATGGATGTGCAGGCTTTTTCCCGGCACTATTAGTGATGATGGTCGCGAATATGGTGGGGATCGAGATGAATCTTCAGTTTTATATCATGCTATTAATTGTTATCGTTATTGGTTCTATCGGCATTGCCGGCGTCCCTGGAACGGCAACCATTGCTGCCACAATTGCACTATCTGGAATGGGTATGGGCGAATATTTCCCACTGATTGGCATGGTATTAGCTATCGATCCCGTGATCGATATGGCTCGCACAATGACTAATATTTCTGGCGCAATGACATCTGCCGTAGCAACTGATAAAGAGTTAGGTTTACTAGATCAAGACAAATTCCAAGATCCCCATGCGCAACTAGATGATAAAACCGCGTAATAGGGCTGAATAACCACTCAAAGCATTTCAATAATCAGCTCAAGCAGTTGACACGGCATCAAATAGCCTCAATAATCGGCAATAAAGGAGCGTTAATCCTCCTTTGTTGCCTTTTTAATAAGTTTTAGAATGACTTTTTTGCTTGATAAGTTAAGCCGTTAATTATCAAATAAGGATTGGAAATGCGTCGTCAAAAAAAAGATAAAAATGAACAACAAGAATTTAGTTGGGTTTTTGTCATTACCATTAGTTTTATCTTTATGACGTGGATGATTGCGATCTATCTGACCCTCCAAAGTCCTAATAATGAGAGCATCTTCTTTGACGCAGTCGTCGCCCTCTTCACGGGGGTTGCCTTTACTGGCGTGATCTACTCCCTTCATTTACAACGAGAGGATCTTCAGCTTAATCGAGAAGAGCTCAAAATAAATCGTGAAGAGATTGCACATAATCGAGCAGAAATTAAGGAACAGAAAGAAGCCCTACAGAGGCAACTCTTCGATCAGCATTTTCAATTTATGTTGATCACTTTTTCTAAGAAGGTCGACCTGTTTTCTGAAGCGTATCTAACCTCGGAATATCTTGAAGATCTCCATATTATGACATTAACTGAAAAGATCGTCCTACCTGAAGCTGAATTTATTGCTAAATTTACGCCTGATCGTCTCAATGCGATTAAAAGTTTAAACGATATTTTAAATTATTATGATCAACACTATCAGTTTTCTGATAAAACACACTCAGCATCTCTCTATATGATCACTCTTGAGATTACCGCCCAGCTCTCATCTCTCATTCGCATCATCAATAAGCTCGATCTAGAGCATGAACATTTCACCTACCTGCAACCTACATTAAAAAAAGCAATGCAAAACCTCTTAACGCTGACACAAAAATATCAGCTAGTCCCCTTTTAAAGCAAAAGCCCTATTGACCCAGAAAGACGCTTGATATCATCATTTACTCTCTTATAAAGAGCCTATTGACTGCAAAACTCAGAGAATCTCACAACATTAGCCCAATAACCTCATTATAAAAAACTTATCACTCTGAAGTTAAGGGCTTAAGTGCGCCAATCAGATCAGGCTCTAAATAAAAATAGAACCTGAGTCTCGGTTATCGATTCTGATCCTGATAAATACCAGACACTGATCAAAACCAACTTTAGTGATAGGCTGTTGAGGAAGGCAGATCTCTGAGTAGACTCCCCCTATCAAATAGCGTTATTATCAAACTACTTTATGTAAGCATACATGCTCTCGTAACTATTTCGAGGATTTCTAATCTAACAAAACCGATGATCCCTATCATTAAGGTTTTACAGATAGATCGTAGCAGCCAAACAGCTCATCTCGATGACTCCATTAACACAGCCCTCACTGAGAATTTCTCTGAATTTTAGCCTCAACCTCGATAATCTAAAATCACATCCTGCGAAAAACTACAGATCGGAAGAACATCACTCCCTTCAGATTCACAAATCAATTGACGAGAGGGATGGATAGCTTGATATCCTTTACTAATCATACAAATTTCAATCGTTGCTCGAGCATGAGTTGTTTGTATAGGATCACGCCCACCGATCTGCTGACTGATACCTTTCTCGATCTCTTCAGCCGTCTGAACGCAGGCAAAGAAATTTTGAGTTCGTTGTTTGGGATCATTCGCCATTTTACGCACATCCCGAGATTGCCATAACTCAGGATTATACCAAAGTTGATTTTGATACTGTTGCTCCCTCGCTTCCTGCGACATTAATCGTTCTCTATCAAGCTCAGAACGATAATCATCCATTTTTGCTGTTTGCTGCTCTACAACACTTGAACATCCCGCCATTAACATTAAAACAGTGCCTATTACAACAACTTTCAGTGATGATTTCATATTTATTAAACCCATATTAAGATTGTTTGGTGTCCAAATTATACCCTAAATTATGCATCTGCTATTTCCTTTGGAAGAAATGCTCTTTTTCGTATATAATACGGGGTTAATTTTTACACTTCATGAAGGATATACAAGTGATTGATCCACGCCTATTAAGACAGAATTTAGATGATGTCGTTCATGCGCTTGCAAAACGCGGTTATACAATGGATACAGCTCGCT
>JASLEF010000134.1 GCA_030151245.1 Ignatzschineria sp.
TTGGTCTTACATTTCCATTCATGGGGTATCAAGACGTAATGCAATTAACGATCGCAGAGTTGTTATTGTGGCACTTTAAAGCAGTAGAACACAACGACAGAATCAACGAAGAACGCAATAAACTAAGACAGAAATAGAGAGCCACATTCACCAAGCCGGCTCTCTTTTTTTAGGTGGAAAATATGGCAAACAATTTAGAATTAAAAGTCGTACTCACTGCAATCGACAAGATGACAGCGCCAATCCGCGGTATTCAGAAGCAAATGGGCGTAACTAAAAGCGCTTATCAGAAAGATATGGGGCAATTAAATAGCGTTCTAGATGCGACTAAAAATGCATTGAAAGATGTGCAGAAAGAACAGAAGCGACTAGAATCTGTCGGTAAACCTGTCTCAAGAGAGCTTATACAAGCAGAGCAAGAGCTTTTGAAGCAGATCAACAATACGAATGCAGCAATTGACGTTCGTAAAACAAAGATGAATGAAGAGATGGCAATCATTCATAAACGTCAGGCTGCTTTATCGCGCGGGAAAGATCAATTTCGTTCAGGTGCTATCAAAGTAGCAACGGCCACTGGATTAACGTACGCCGGCGCAAAGTTCATGCAGCCTGGTTTTGATTTCGATGAGCAGATGAGTAAAGTGCAAGCGCTTACACGTCTCGACAAGAATGATCCGATGTTTGCGAAATTGCGTGAGCAAGCGCAGCATTTAGGGGCAACAACTTGGGCAAGTGCGACACAAGCGGCAGATGCACAGGCATTCTATGCGATGGCCGGTTTTGATCCGCAAGCGATTATGGATGCATTACCTGCGACATTAGATTTAGCAAAAGCAGGTGGCGTAGACGTAGGAAGAGCGGCGGATATTGGTTCTAATATTCTTTCGGCCTTTGGGCTTGAACCAACAGAGATGGACAAAGTTGGGGATATTCTCGTAAGCGTATTTACTCGTACCAATACAAGTATCGAGATGCTTGGTGAAACGATGAAATATGTCGGCCCTGTTGCTCGTGAGTTGAAGATTCCGCTTGAAGAAGCTACTGCGATGGCCGGGATTTTGGGTAACGTCGGTATTCAAGGATCTCAAGCAGGTACAGCGATGCGAGCATTACAATCACGCTTAGCAGCACCGCCATCTGCTGCTAAAAAAGCGCTTAAAGAACTGAAAGTAAGCACAAAAGACGCTCTCGGCAACTTTAGAGCAATGCCTGATATCCTAGCAGATATCATGAAAGCAACTGAAGGAATGGGTAATGCGGATAAACTCGGCTATCTTAAAGCAATTGCTGGGGAAGAAGCAGGATCTGCTTTTGCTGCATTCTTAGATAAGAACAACTATCAAGATCTTCTCAACGTGATCGATGCTGCTTATAACGCTGAAGGTGAATCTGCCAAAGTTTCTAAAACTATGAGTGACAATCTCAAAGGAGACTGGACTGGTTTAATGTCTGCGATTGAATCTGTGCAGATCGCAGTATCAACACTCGACGGTGGTGGTTTACGAAGCTTAATTCAATCAATTACAAAGATTGTTCAAGCAACGAGTGCCTGGATTAAAGAGAACCCAGAGCTTTCAAAATGGATCTTCAATATCGGTGCCGGCGTTATTGCAGCAACTGCGGCGATTGGATCACTCACTATGGCGGTGGGCTTATTCAATATGTTTGTATTAGCGAATCCTATCGTACTCGTTATCAGCGCTATTATCGCAGCTATTGGTGCATTAATTTACTTTAAAGATGAGATCTGGGATTTCTTTAAATCTTTCGCAGATGCGCCAGGTAAACATATTGCTAAAGCCATTGGCTTTGTCTCTAATCTCTACAAAAAAATTAAATCATTTCTCACAGAGATCCCTTACCTAGGACCTGTTTTTAAGATTGCATTTTCGATCGGTGAATTTTATGTAAAAGCGCTGAAATGGGCGATTGATAAAGTTGTTAATGTTATTGAATTCATGATTAATATGGGTGCTAAAATCGTTAACTTCTTCAAAGCATTTGCAGATGCACCGGGCGAATATGTCAACAAAGCGATCGATCTGATTAAAAATCTGTATCACAATATTCGTGAATTTCTTACAGAACTACCCGTCATCGGACCTGCATTTAAAGTCGCATTTACAGTTGCTGAAACTGCTGTAAGCCTTTTCATGAAAGGTTTCAACCTACTCATGGGGGGCGTTAAATGGCTTTGGGATTCACTTGAACCGGTTCGCAAAGCATTTGTTGCTGTCTTTGAGTTTTTAAAGCCCGTGATTCAACCGATCATCGATATGATTCTCTGGATCGTAGAGTTATTCGATGATTTGATCATTAAGTTTGATGAGCTCTTCTCTTTTGAAGCCCCGCAATGGATGAAAGATGCCGGCAATTGGGTCGGCGATGCATGGGGAGGTATTAAAGATGGATGGAATGGTTTATGGGAAGATGAACCGAATAATAATGCAATGATTGTCTCAGGCGCAGCACTCACACCAGCGCAAGCAGTGAGTAATAACGATAACCGAACAAATAATCTCACAATCAATGTTGAGACAAAATCAAACGCATCGGCAGCGGTCATTGCAACTGAAACAGTTAACGCAATTCAGAGTAGCGGCTTAATAGGAGATCTACGATGACACAATTAATCTGGGGCTTTGTGCTCTTTCGCTCTAATTCATTAATTTATAGCGAGCTGAATAAAACATCCAACTATCGACATGTGCAAAATGAACGTATTGGCCGACGTGCTAGTAACCAATTTATCGGGGTTGGCGATGAAACAATCGTCATCCCTGGTAAACTCGCACCTATTGTAACGGGTGGGCGAACAACACTGCAACTCTTACGAGCGCAAGCAGATATGGGCTTGCCCTTCCCTTTAATCGAAGGAAACGGTTTAGCGCATGGATTCTATGTGCTTACAGATTTAGAAGAAGGTGGTAAATATCATTTAGCAGATGGCCGACCAAAGATCATTGATTACACTGCAACATTCAAACGAGTGGGCGATGATAAGATCGACTACTCACAGATTGCGCAAGGAATGGCGGGGTTACTATCATGATAAAAGATGCTTTTGAGATGTTTGATAATCGGCCCAATTACTTCATCACGATCAATAATGCCTCTGCCCCATTTCTTAATAACCATATTATGAGTATCCAACTCACTGAAAATCGGGGATTTGATGCCGATACTTTGCAAATTACAGTTGATGATTCTGCCGGCAATATTATGTTGCCGGATCGCAATGCGGAAATTCATTTGCAATTAGGATTTGGAATGAACTTGGTGGATAAGGGTAAATTCATCGTTGATGCAGTGGCTCACTCTGGCCCACCTGATGTCATTACAATTGGCGCACATTCTGCGGACTTTAAGAAGGAGTTTGTTGAGCGTAAAAGCGCACTCTATGAAGCAATGACGCTTGAAAAACTGATCGAAACAATCGCCGGGAAATATGGCTATGATTATGCGGTAGCGGATAAGCTCAAATCAATTCAGATCAAAGCAAAACAGCAAGCAGATGAGTCTGATGCGAATCTTCTCACACGTCTTGCTGAAGAGTATGACGCAGTGGCCACCATTAAAATGGGAAAGCTCTTATTCTTAGAACGAGGAACCGGCAAGACAGCCAGCGGACAACAAATGCCGGTGATTCATCACGATCGATCGGACGGGGATCAACATAACTATGCGATCAATGACCGTGATCAGTATACCGGTGTTGAAGCACGCTACTTGCAACAAGGTAAAGCCAAGCGCAAGATTGTGAAGATTGGAGAAGATGGTAGACGGCATCGATTACGCACGATCTTTGAGAATAAAGAAGCGGCTATTATTGCAGCTGAAAAAGAGCTACAACGTATTAAACGAAACAGCGCAAACATCAGAGTAAAGTTCGCCAGGGGTAAGCCGGAACTCACAGCAGAGAGCCCGCTAAAACTCACAGGATTTAAATCAGATATCGAAAAACTTAACTGGGTAGTCATTACAGCAACGCATTCTCTCACTGCAAGCAATGGATTAATCACTGAGCTACAAGCAGAAGTAATGCATCTCGAAGAGAGTGATAATAAGTAGCTTAATGTCAAGTTTTTATTTTTCAAAAAATCTAATGAATATACCAAAAGTCTCTTAAATACTGGCGTAATCAACCCCATCAAAACATAAATAAAAATTTGCATATCCCATCCATTTATGGGTATGTTGACGTAGAGTCACTAGATGCGTAGGATTAAATACAAGAAAAGTCCTTATATAGGATTTTAATATGAGCTCTATTTAGAGACTTATGTTTATAAAGTAAAAGGAGCATATAATGAAAAGCTTAATGAACTTAAATAATAAATTATTAGCAAGAGATGACTATAACGGGTTTTAGATGGATGGATCTTTTTCTTTTTGGGAATATATAAAAGAGTACCAAGTTATAATATCAAGCACTCTTGCAATATTGAGTGCTTTTTACATTGTAAGCGGTAATAGAAAAACTGCGGCAATGACTAATGCAACAAATGTAATTCGAGAAATTAGCCAAGATGAACTGCTACAAGAAGGCTTAAAAGTCATTCGTGACTGGAATAAAACCAAAAGTGGAACATCAATATCTTGCCTCTCAAATGGTAGTGATCAGGAGGAAGATAAAAAAAATCGCTCAGCAATTTTTCATGTCCTGAATCAGTATGAGAAAATCGCTGTCGGAGTACATAATGGTATTTATAGTGAGAAAATAATCAAAGAGAGTAGTTGTGGAACTATAGTTCATATGGTTTCAGTCGTACAACCTCTGATTGACGCATGTAGAAACGACAGTAATCGGCATACCATATGGCAAGAAATAGAATGCCTTGCAAAGAGATGGAAAAAGAAACCTCTTAAAACTCGAAAAAATTAAAAATAATTAAAAACAGCCCCAATTATGGGGCTTTTTTATTGCATGTTACTTAAGCATTTACTTACAAACTTCTAATCCCTCATTAATCCAAAATGATAATGACTTTTTAAGTCCGGTCTCTGGATCTTCTAACCATATAGGAGAGATATCCGCATGCGCCATATTACTATCAGCATGTGCTTTACCAGGGCCATTGAGTGCGTACCATTGATCTTTCTCAAACTCCACAACATAAAGCTGAGATCCATTTAAACACCAGATCGCAACCTCATCAACAGTAAACGCCCACTGATCAGGATAATCGCTCTGCTCAAATGTTTTGGCCGGTACTGCGTAAGAGATCGTCGCTACTGAAAGCAATAAAAACAAGGAAATGAATATCTTTTTCATATTTACCTCTAATCTAACTATGACTGAACTTCACCAGTCTCTAAAAAATGATGTAGGTTTTCAGGCTCAATAAAAGCACAGCCATACTGCTCTGCTCTTGCCTGCTGTGCCGGCGTTAACTCTTTATTAGCTACTATAATAGCTGTATTATTTGTTACCGTTTTTAAAGCTCTGTAATTGTAAATAGAGCCTTTCAATTTATGCTGTTCAAACTCATCTTCAGGAAATCCAAGAAAACTGATTGAGATTAACTCCCTATCATAATGAGGGTTAACCTTAAAATTCTCTATCCTTTCTCTACTATCTTTATAATAAGTCTGGATTCTATCTTCTCTAAAGGTTCGCATTCCATTGGCTAACTTACAGATACCTTTTAAATAAGGATCATCATAGCTTTGCAATAAAACAACACGATCTTTGATTTCACCATCGCTATTCTTATATTTAAAAAAGACCTCATTAGGATTGCTTTCATCCCATCTTTTATGGTTTTTATCTACAGAATTTGCAGATTGATACGCTTCAAGATCTTCTAATTCTCTTTCTGTAAGAATATTTGGATCTGGCTTTAGGCTTTCATATATCTTTTCTGTACCTTCTAAGAATCCTAATATGTCCTCAATAACATAAAAATCCACTTCCTGGCTATTCAGATCATACCCTTCTAAAAGATATTCAGATCGATAATGCCCGATAATTTCTTTGCGAGTAGGACCATCAGGTCCTAAGTACGTGAAAACTATTTTATTGGGTGGAACAAACACCTCGCCCTCAACCTGATTTGATTCATTGCCATATCCGCTCCGAATCCGATGCTGTTCAATCGCCCTTTTGACTTTCTTATCAGATCTTTTTCGAAAAAACCGAATCACAAAATAAAATGGCGCAACAACTATTGCCAAAGCAATCAATGATTCAATTGCTTCCTTCATTCAATCCTCCTTGTCTATCTATGGCACATCTCTTCCATGCCAAACAACACGGCCAATGCATTCAAAATCAGATGGCGGTTCATTTAGATCAATAAAATAGCTTTGATATTCTTTGTTCGCACTAATGACTTGTATCTGATTACCAGGCATTTTCTGAATACGTTTAACAATTAAGTCTCCACTTATTCTGATCACGTAA
>JASLEF010000122.1 GCA_030151245.1 Ignatzschineria sp.
GCTGAGATTTCACTGCTCAACCCATCGATATCAAATCTATTCCATTCTTGGCAAACATAAAGCCTTTTAGGACCATGCTTATGCGCATAATAAAAAGACTCAACTCCATCTCGGTCTTCGAGAAATTGCTCCAAAGCATCCATCTCATCATCTTCGCCATCAAACTTTAACGAGTGAGTCCGAGGATTGTTATTCAGCCCATCTTTTGATCTTTGCGCATACCCATCCCCAAATTGAACCTCTCTCACCTTAGGTTTTCTTGGCGTATTAACTTCTGCTAATGGAACCCAAGTGAATTCTAATTTATCTTTTTGCAAGAGTGCCTCCTGGTTTCATTTCTCTGCTAATAATATCGACAACCAATACCTTTACTAAATTTGCGAATGCTGTGCCATTTACCGAACTTTCAGACTCATTTTCGCCATCACCATTGATAGTGACGTTAATACTTGAATAAACATCGCCGCTAGATTTTCCCGCGCCTTGATCTCTTAGGTTCTCTAATGTTGCATCAAGCTTTGCAGATGTGTTGGAAGTAACTACGCGCTCTCCTTTCTCAAGGAGCCAAGTCCCTGTTTCGGGGACTTTATCAATCCCACTATGAGCCATCCCAGTTAACCCTGTTGCAGCGATAACTCCGGCATTAGCCAATCCGATTGCTTTAACCATTGATCCTACAGACACTCCCATAATAGGATCTGGATATGCCGCAAGCGCCTTTGCTCCGGCCTCATTCGCACTGACGATCGCATTTGCAAAAGAAGCTGTTTTATTTGCTAAGAACATGCCTTTATATATAGCACTAGATTCAAAGCCAGCTTGACGTAACGCATCCAGCGAGTCATTAGAAAGATTAATTCCAAGATTGAGAAGCTCTTGATTCATCTCACCTTCAAACTGCTGTCTACGCTCTCGATATTGCTGTTCAAGTTCTTCTCTACGTTCTAACGACTCAGCAAGAGCGCTTTCCTCGTTGCCGTAAGCAAGTTCCAATTTTTGCAATTGCTCTTCTCGCCAGGCATCAAGCTGAGCCATGTTCTCACCAATACGCGCCAACTGAGCAATCAGTGTATTACCACCAACACCCATGTCAGGCATATCAACGCTCATAGAATCATAAGCAGATCTACGAACAGCAAGAATGTCTTCCTCTGATGCGCCATACTGCTTCAGAATGTCTAGGTTTTTAGCAAGCTCTTGACCTCTTCTCTCCTCATCAGAAAGAGTTCCTTCCATCACTTTTCGATATTCTGCTGCAATATCAATGCTTTTAGTTGAAATTCTTAAAGAGCGTTCTTTTGCATCTTGCTCTGCGAATGCGGCCTCAATCTTTGCTCTTGCAGCTTTCTGCTCTTCACCATCACCTTTGTATTCATCCCATTTAGTCGTGTATTCCAGCTCATGCCTAAAAATCTCAACTTTTGTTTTCAGCCCCATTCGAGCAGTTTGCTCTTTAATATCATCGAGAGTTTTAGTTAAACTTTCTGATAAAGCAAAATTGAAGTTATCAACCTCTTTCGTTGTAGTTTGATACGCTAATCCAAGATTTCCTATTGCAATATTTTGCTGATTTATCCCTTCCGTAGCAGTATCAATAGCAGCTTGTGAGTCAATGACTGCCCTCTTAAGGTTATCAATATTAATAGTCGCACGCCTAAAACCGTCGGCGCTTATATGAGGATTATTTAACTGCTTTTCTATATACTCAATTTCATCATTAGCTTCTTTTATTGTTCCTTTTAGTTTCTCAATATCCTCTTCTAATGAATATATAACATCCATTCTCGCAGCTGTCTGCGATGCTATTTGCGCCCCAGTTAATTTACTTAAATCATGCTCTAAGCCCACGAGAGAAGCGGCTAACTCATCGGAGCTTTTCTTTGTCTCTTCCTGAGAACTCTTTAATGCTAGGAACGACATAGAAGTTAAAATAGCAATACCTAGTGGACCACCAAGAGCGCCTAGGGCAATTCTCAATCCATTGACCGCTGTTGTTTTTACTCCAATCGCAAGAGCAGCCATTTTAGACGCCCCTTCAACTCTCTTAGTAGCTGCGGCATTCATAATTTGAGCCGATGTATTCAATCCAAAAGCAATGGTGTTACTGGCTATCTTGCTCGTAAGAGTTATCCCAAATGCAATAGCTAAGGACTTAATAGCAATACCCAAGTTGCCAATAACATCCCTTACTGTCTCGATGTGTCCTTCAAGGTCTTCTAAAGATATTGAGTTTAAGTAATTTTCTATATCAGGTAAAAACTCAGAGATAATTTGTAGCGATAAATTACCAAAAGCCCCTTTCATTTCTCCGATTTTAGTAAGAACCACATCAGCCGATTTAGACATTTCTGTAGAATATACATACCCAAGCCTTTCAGCTCTGTTTGTTAACTCAGCTATTTCATCCTTGCTTAACTGAAACATATTAATGAGACCTCTAGCAGAATCTCCCGCCATATTTTGTAAAGCTCGGAGTTGCTCCCCTCTAGTTAGCCCCTCCATTGCCCTGCTGATAGCTAGAATTCTTTCCTCTAAAGGTATTCTTAATAGCTCTTTTGCATTAAGACCTAGATTCTTTAAAGTGTTTGCTGCTGGACCACCACCGCTAACAGCCGCCCCTAATCTTGAATTTAATCTAAGCATGGATGAATCAAGGGATTGAATATCAGATCCCGTCTGAACTGCGATATAACGAAATGTCGTTAGTTCTTCAGTTGTTAAACCTATCTTTTCAGCAAACACTCCTGCACTTGCTGCGGCCTGAACACTTCCTCTGATCCAGCTATCGAATGCTGATACTGTTAGAGATACTCCAATCAAACCAGCGACACTTCGCATAGTATTGCCCATAGATTTAACGCTTTTTTCAACCTCTCGGATTGATTTTTGCATCTTGCGGGTTTCTGCTTTTGTTGCTCGTTCTGCTTGCGTAAAGCCATTAACCCAACCACCCATTTGAGCAACTAAATCTAAAGTTAATGTTCCTAAGCTGTTACTCATAGAATCCCCCATTTTTCGAATGTTTTCTTAACACCACTATCTATCTCGGGGGCGTGATAAAGGTTTGGATAATGCTTTGAAAGATCAATCTTTCCTTTACTATTTACCTGCTCAAATAGTGATGAAAGAAGACCTACTGATTGCTCAATTCTGGAGCCGATATTTAGCGAGCCACTTTTTCTTATATATCTCATCCAAATCTCTACTTCATTACTTGATAAATTACGTTGAGCCTCTTCAATTGAGTTGCCGCCGATCTGATTTAAGACTAGCTCGCACCAAAACTCCTCCCACCCCGTTAGAGAGGATTCGACTTTCCCTCAGCACCCTCCTTTTTTTCTGAAAACCCATTAGCTTTATTGACAGCCGCCATTAACGACAAAACAATGTCAGCGCTTAAAGACTTCTCGGAGGTGCCCAAGACTTGCTCTTTTGTAAATAACTGGTGCCCATACTCATCACATACAGAGTAAGCTATTCTTTCTGCAAGAATATCCATATTGGCTTCTCTGTCAGACTCAGGTGCAGACTTCATAACTAAAGCGAACGATAGAGGCTTTAAGTAAACATCGACTAATTTTTTTTCCCCATCATGATCTTTAATTTCAATTGTATTTTTTGTTGGCCCTAAATTTAAAACATCTTCTAACTTCATATTCCCTTACCTTCTTTATTTTTTGCATTAAAAAAGCTCGCCGAAGCGAGCTTGAGTTCTAAAAAAAATTACAACCCTTTAAAATTCTCTTTTCTACGAGCTTTGACTTTTTCAGCCTCTTCAAATTCAGCATCTAAAGACTTTTGATTCCTATATACCACAACTAAAGGTCCTTTTGGTTCTGTAAAGGATGCCGCAACCATTGTTACAGCGGGGCTCTTATGATTCAGAAATAGAGCCATTGAGGTGGCGCCATGATTCTGAAGCGTAGGAGCCCCCCATCTCTCTTCCATGCTTTCAATCATTAGATCATAATCACTTCGATCAACGGTTTTATCACCAGTACCAAAATTCACTCCCTCTACGATTCCATCCCTATGGAAAACCCCAGCCAAATAAAAAAAATCATCTTGCCCTAAAATTATATTAGATGACTTACCGCCATACATATCTATTTCACTATGAAATCTAATGTCGCTATCCAAAGGACATCCAATTTTATACCCCGCAACCTCTTCGTAAGGCTGATCACAAGCAAACGACAATCCGAACATCAATACAGGCAACAATAATAAACGCTTCATAAGATCTCCTAATTTTGTTTAGTTAATCTTACCCTAGCTGTCTTTTTTAGTTAATATTGATTTCATATCTAGCCTCGAAGAAAGTACAACAAAGTAAATAATACAGGCGCAGCCCCAAAGCAAATAAACATAATTGAAGCCCCAATACTTTTGATTAAAATAGCTTTTCCTGCGGCTTTCTCAGAAGCTTTACCTTCAAGCGTGGTTTTCATACTCACTCCTAATGTTAGACATTTTGTTAGTTTTTCAATATACTGATCTTTATTCATATGTTGGTTGATCTCCTTTATCAGATCAATCAAAAAGCGTTGAGTGTTTGCCGCACTACAACGCTTTTTTTATGTATTAAAAAGCCCCTTTCGGGGCTTATGTGAACAGTTAACTACTTGTCACCAGTTTTTAAAGGAGCTCTAGATTTCACCGCAGCTGGTTTTTTTAAAGTAGGGATAGGCTGGCTAGCTGTGCTGATTGGAGAGGTTACTTTTGTGTTATCGTCTTCCGGAAACTCTAAAGGGAAGTCTCCTAACTCACCATCCCACTGCACCCAGCTTCGATCTAAAGGCAACTTTACTTTCCCCCCTTCTAATGTAGGAAGCTCTCCACCATCACTGGGCGCATCACCCATACCTAAAATCCAATGTAACGACTGTCCTTCCAAAAACATTTCAAGCAAATAATGAAGGCTTGGTTCATCCGTTGACAGCTGGATTGCAATCGAGCCATCACTCGGTTCACCTAGCCCTGTTCGATACGTATTCGTTTTTGTTTGCTTTACATTCGTAGTCTTAATCTTCTTTCGCGGAGCTGATCCAGGATTAATGCCAACTACCTCTTCGATCTCTGTTAATACTAATGTTTCAGAATCTTTCGACTCAGGACCAACAGTAAAAACTCGCATCCCCTGCGTCCAAACTAATTCACTCATGCTAATTACCTCGTTTAATAAAACTCATATCAATAGTTCTTCTATATAGCTTCGTACCATGCTCCGGCAGAGGCCCCGTTTTTAAAACTGCAATACCTTTTCCATCAAAAGCCATCTCTAATACATCTCCTATCTTTTTGGCCTCATTCCCATTGCGAGCATAAACATCGAACTGGACTCTATGTTTTGATGAAATAGGTTTGTGCTTAACGCCATAACTCGGTGTTTCCACTATATTTGTCCAAACAACGTAAGGAGGAGCTGGATCTTCTCTTGTAACTCCATAAGGATAAATCCGACTCTTACCCTGAAAAATCTCCTTGATCTCAGGAGAATTTGTAACTATTTTCCATATAAAGTCATCCATATTTCACCCATAAAAAAGCCCGCCAAAGCGAGCTCTAAAGTTCATTTGTTTATGTTAATATTTACTACTTAACAGTCTTATCAAGTCCTTCCTTAAAAGAACTGATGAACACTGCTGCCGCTTCTTGTTCTTTTGCCGCAATAGCCGGTCTCAAGAATGGTCTCGCTGGCATTTTTACTGTACCAAACTCAATAAATCTCCAATACCAAGTATCTCCGCCTGCCGGCACCTTTCCATCAGCACCAGACTTCGCTCCGCCAGCAACCCCAATCTTGTACTTGATTTCATCATGCTTCGTATCTTTCTTTCGTGCTTTTCGTACTACTATATTCTTTGCGATGTTTTCCGGGGATTTTGGATTATCTATTAATTCAGCCCTTCTCTTAGCTTCATCTCGAATTACTCTTGCTGCTTTAGCTAGTGCTTTTGGAGCTTCTTTCTCAATCATTTCTTTTTGAGTTCGTTGAAGCTTCTTAATTAGCTCATCAACTCCGTTAAGATCGAATTTCATTCCCATATGCACTCCTTCAGTTGTCAAAGATTACTTTACAACTGACTTTATGAACTGTCCGGTATTTCCGGATAGTTGGATTTTGGACAATAAAAAAGCCCACACGTGGGCTCTAGAAAAATTAAAATAAAAAGATTTAATCTTGATCTCTATAAAGAGACGTTTCAACCTCTTTAATGATATTTTGGATATGAGGGGCGTTGTACTCATCGGATGATAAAACCCACTCTTTTTCCCCTGGCTCCCCTGTCCTATCCTTATCAACTATAATAACATTGCAGTCACTAAGATCTTCCAAAAGTGGCAGTCGGTGCTCTAGCGCAACAAAAAATACCTGTCGACCTGATGAAAATAAAACATCCTCAATCATCATATATAAGTTCTTTATAGACTCATCAGTAAAATCATCCTTAATTACCGTATCTATCCCAAAAGGCAATTCGATTACACCGTAATCTAATAATAGCTGTGAATATACCATGTAATAGAGGACTTGGAGCTCTATATGGGTAACCCCACTATTTTTAATGGCTGAAAAACTTAAAAACTTCTTGTCATTTTCAGCTAAAGAAATAGAGTATTTTTTTGATAAATTATTCAAATATCTAGAATATTCCCTCAAAACTTCAGTCTTTCTTTTCCCCTCTTTTGATTCCTCAGATTTTATCTCACCTATTAATGTAGAAATGAGTGCATCTGACTGCTCCATGTCATTCTGAATATTACTTACTACTGAGAAATACTTCTCATTTAACTTTGCATTTACACTCAACTCTAAATATTCGCCGAGAGTTAATTGCCCCTTCTGATTTTCTAACAAAGTAGTTACTTCTTCATATTCTTCTGTTGAAATAATTTCTAGCTCTTTGTCGCTCTTAATTTCATTTTTAATTTGTAAAATCGCACGATCCAAGGATGCTATCATTTCCTTAATAGCTATCACATTAGAGTCTAAAGAAATCCTATCCTCTGCGTATTCTTCATGCACTGGACTTTTACAGGTTTTACACAGCCCTCTGCTATACTTTTTATAAAGTTCATCACTCTGTTTTATAATAGATTTAAGCTCATTTCTCTCAATCTTTAACGAATCTAGCTTCACCCTATTAGAATAAATATTTGACTGAAAGATACTAATTTTTTTTGTTAATTTATCTGCAACTTGAAGATATGACTCTATATTCTTCTTAATATCCTCTTCATTAAATTCAGGAAAAGATACTGTATTTTTTATAAAGTCTGGCTGAAGATCACCAAGTACCCCTAACTTAGACTCAAGTTGGTTATACTTTTTCTTTTCATTCAAAAGAGATTCGGTTTTTTCTAGATTTAAGATACTTTTTAGCCCCAAGCAATATTCTATAATATTTTTAGGGTAGACATCTTTTGCATAGGTAAACTTATTTATAGTTTTTTCATACAAACCACCTGATAAAGATACATCCTGATCTATGTAAAATATTGCCCACAGAGCCTCTGCATAAATTGAATGCATTTCGCTCTCATTTCTTTTAAAAGGAGCTTTAATGTGCAATTTCACTAAGTCTAAAAACCATCGTGAATACTGCATATTACTCTTAGAAATCAATTGCCCATCATTTTCACCAACAAAAAAGAACTCCTCACCCTTTCTCGCAATAACTCCTTCTTTATCTTCGTGAGAATAATAGACAACTAAAAGCATATCTTGATAATTCCATTCTGGCTTGAAGTTTTTTTGAGTAACGCCCAAGGCATAGTACAAGGACTTTAATACGGATGATTTTCCACCTTTATTAATCGAGGATGTAATAATATTCACCCCCTCAATAAAATCAAAAGTTCTTGCTTTCTGATTTTTTAAATCAATGATTTCAAATTTAGTAAAAAACATTATCCATATCCTTTCTCTACAGCAACTTCCGCAAGAGCTTGTAGTAATAAGCCATAATTTATACTACTATCATTTTCGCTATCATTAAAAAAATCTAAAAACAATTTACCTATTATCTTCTGACAAACTACTTGATCGCTGAATAATGAATGGAAATCTATATTCTCTTTGCTATCCTCTTCTCTTACCCGGCCTCTAATTTCGCTAAGATCGCTACGGTTTGCTACTTTAATACTCCTAAACTGACGCTCAACTTTTTTTTGTAGAGACTCTTCTAAACTACAATCCTCCAAAAAAGAATTCCTTATATCCTTGATCTTATCCTCATTCAACACTGAGTCAAAAACCTTCTTTAAATCTACAGGTTGAATCATTTTTCTCTCAAACAAAGGGTCTGAAACATCTTTGTATTTAATTTCGCTTCGCTGATCTATTTGAGTGAATAGCTCGCTCAAAGATCGGATTCCAGCATTATTATTTACATCTATATTTTTTTGAGCCATTAACCCCAAAAGATTGACCGTAGCTTGTTCTAAATCATTACCAAACATGCTGATCATTATATATATTTGCTGGACTTTCTCATCTAAAAAAGCATCATCAAACTGCTCTGTTTCTTTTAATGATTTTTTTATAATCTCTTTTTGATCATCGGAGAGCTGATAAATACCATGCTCACAAAACTCTCCTTTTGTCTCAACTAAGCAGTTAAAATCTTTTTGGATAAATTTATCAGTTGTGGCTATTTTGAATCTATCCCCACTGTTCTTATTAATTAGTTTAGAAATAATTGATGATTTCTGATCCTTTTTAGATTTCGCTAATAGCTTAGTCATTCCCATTTGTGCGCCTTTTACTTGAATTTGCGCCGTCTTTCCGTTCTTGTAAACTTCAACATCATCGGAATTTTCAGGAATAATATAAAAGTCATTATTTTCAATATTGCAGATAGCAATATACGCAATTACCGCCTTTTGGTAATTGAATCCTCTTATTGCATTTGCCCCACCATCATCGTAAATGTCTTTCATTTATCATTATCTAATAGCTGTGAAACTCACTTGGAGTTTATCTACTAGATAATTATAAAGCAAGGTTGTTAAGCAATAACTATAACAAGCCTCTTTTTATACACGCCTTACTTGCGTAATTGTAGCAAAGCATTACATATTTGCAATATTCGTCTAACTATTGAGTTTAATAAATGCTCATTTAAAAGCCCCCTCTATTAATTTTGATAGTATTTATCTCTAACAACACCAATATTCAGATTAAATATATTAGAATCACTCTTGGGTTAAGCCTTTGTTCACCGTAAGCGTCACCCACTGCAATCCTGATTCATTGTCCGGCATTACGCCCTCGATCTCGTAAAGCTCATCTCTAAACCTAATACGCATCTTTGCATTGATGTTCTTGTCGTATCTCACTTGTATCCGGGCTTTTACTTCTGATAATTCAGCGCCACTGGCAACAAGTTCTTTTGTGCTTAGAAATGTGACTTTTGCGGCTACGTTTTTTCGGTAGTCGCTCCACTCTTCTTCACGATAAGGATCATCTTCTTTGATTGTTGCTTGTTGAATCGTGATTCTGTGTCGTAATGATCCTGCTCTTACACCTTTCATATTTCCTCCTACTGCACTGTTGGTTCACGAAGGGGATAGAGTATCGCTGTCACAAAATTTGGAAGCATGCCATGAGCATAATCCCTGTCTTCATCATTATCGCGATCTTTATACATCTTTCCAACGTATGCCAATGTTGCGTATTTAGCTTCAATAGGCGCATTTTCAGTAGTCAGATCATCGCGTTTAATATATCTAGCAACTGCAGAGCTTGCCGTTTTGATATAAAGAGTAATTAACTCA
>JASLEF010000147.1 GCA_030151245.1 Ignatzschineria sp.
TTGGTTTAATTCTGAGATTAAGCTCTAACTCTCGATAAATTCTTAAAACTCGTTTGTGATTCCATCGGAACTTTTTTATATTCCTCAGATAATCAAAACATAAACCAAACCCCCAACGTTTATGAGTTTCGGTCAACTTCAAACTTCAGCAACCACATTTCAATGAGCCCATTTTCTGAAGCGGTTTTAACCTGATAATGAAAAGTTGTTTTGCTAATTCCAAATATCTCACAAATCAACCAGATAGAGATATTTTGAGTCTTTAAAACAGCTTTAGCCATCTCTTTTCGTTGAGACGGCTTTACCACTTTCCCTCTAAGGCTTCTTGGCGAATACGTGATTTAAGACACTCTTCGGCATACATTTTCTTAAGTCTTGCATTCTCAGCTTCCAATTCTTTTAAGCGAGTGATCATCGACGCATCCATACCGCCATATTTTGAGCGCCATTTATAAAATGTTGCCGAACTAATCCCAAGCTCCCTGCATAAAATGGTCACTTTCACGCCCGATTCGTTTTTTTTAAGATCGACATGATTTGTGAGTCTGTAAATTTTGATTTTTTCATAGTTGTTTTCTCCTAAGCAAATAATATGAGAAAATCCTACTTATGATCGGTATTATTTTTAGGGGGATTACCATATGATGAAGGCTTTTAAAACCTAAATTACAATACACCGACACGGATTTTTCCATCTGTCTCTGTGAAATAAAAGTTATAGGTATAATTTCCTTCTGAATCTTTATATCTTATCGGAGATGCAAAAAACCCCCCTCTATAACTTAAACGGAACAGTTTCTGATGCTCGGCTATTTGCAAGTCATAATCATTTTTATCAATTGGCAATATTTCAAATTGATCATCATCCCAACTCGCATCAAAAACCACCATCATTTCGAACAAGCGTCGAGAACCTTCACCTATGTATCCCGTATAAAGATCTCGCTCCTGTGCTGCGGGTAATAATAAGGCCTCAACTCTCTCACGATCTTTACGTGCAAAGGCATCTCTTAATTCATCATATACCTGCCAAACTCTGAGGCGATTTTCTGGCGTATCTTCAAAAGGTTTTGCATTTACCCAAGCAAATGAGCGATGAGGATGATTGATTTGTAGGTTTCTTCTAACGACTGTATCATTATTAATCCAATCCTGCTGTGCAGTTTTTTCATCAAGCTCAATTAAAACAGGCTTATCTGTCACACTTCTCTCTCCAAAATTACGACTCTCTTCTGCCGTAAATTTCCCCTCTTCATCTAACGAGATACGCACATGTGTGACTTCTTGACTTCCTTGTTCTCCGGTCACTCGATTAGTCGCTGAAGCTGTGACACTAAACTCACAATAAGAAGTAGTCCCTGGAGCAGGCTCACTCAAAACTTGTATGCCCTCCACTTCAATACTATTCATGCCTTCCTGTAATAAGCCGCCAATATCATCAGAAAATGTAATATTACGTAACCCCCACTCTTTAGGCGCAATCAAATTAGAAGTATTAAATATCAATCCATTAATTCTAAAAAGACAATGCATATTATTAAAATTAAATGTTCCCATATAAGAAACATAGGTATCTTCATCTTGCTTCATCATAAAATCCATTTCTCCTTTTGCAACTGCTAAAGGGATCAATACACAAAGATAAATTATCATTAACAGCAATCTATTGATAACAGTCATTAACTTACATCCTATTTCTTAAAGCCATAAAAAAGCCTTCATCGTATGATGAAGGCTTTTAAAACCTAAATTACAATACACCGACACGGATTTTTCCATCTATTTCTGTGAAATAGAAATTATAAATTCTCTCACCTTGTGATGATTTAAATGCAATAGGAGATGATACAAACCCCCCTTTATAACTTAAACGAAATAATTTCTGATGTTCTGCTATCTGCAATTCATAATCATCTTTATTAACAGGGATTATAGTAAACTCACTATCGCCCCAATTAGCACTATAAACAACCATCATTTCAAATAATCGACGAGACCCATCACCAGTATAGCCTGTATATATATCTCGCTCTGTTGCAGCTGGCAATAATAATTCTTCAATTTTATCGCGATCTTTTCTAGCAAAAGCATCGATAAATTCTTCGTAAACTTGCCATACTCTTTCACGATTCTTAGGGGTGTCTTCAAAAGGTTTTGTATTCACCCAAGCAAAGGAATGATGAGGATGATTAATCTGTAAATTACGCTTAGCAATTGTATTATTATTAATCCAATCTTGAGGATTCGCTTTTCTGTCAAGTTCTATTAAAACAGGGGCATCTGTTACACTTCTCTCTCCAAAATCTCGGCTCTCTGCTGCGGTAAATTTTCCTTCTTCATCCAAGGAAATACGCACATGCGTCACTTCTTGGCTTCCTTTTTCGCCTGTTTTTCTATTTGTGGCAGATGCAGTGACACTAAACTCACAATAAGAACTAGTACCTGGGGCTGGTTCAAGCGGTACCTGCACCCCCATCAACTCAATGGTATTAACCCCTTCTTGTAATAACCCCCCAATATCATCGGAAAAGCTGATATTTCTTAATCCCCACTTTTTTGGGGCGATAGTTGTAGATGTAGTAAAAATAAGACCATTTATACTAAATGTACAATGCATATTGTTGAAATTAAAAGTCCCCATATAAGAAACATAAGTGTCCTCATCCTTTTCTAACATAATATCAACTCCCCCTTCTGAAACCATTAAAAAACTACTAATAAAAACTAATATTGACAATCCTACTTTTTTCATTTTCACCTCTACCAAGAATCCTAAGATAGTTCTCTAATTTCTCTTTGCATACTTTCTGCAATCGTTTGAAGTGCGACATTATTAGCTCTATGAATCTTTGTATAAACCATTTCCCAAAGATGATTTGCAGCTTTTTGTTTCTGCCTAGCTATTTTTGCACTATACGTTATCGCGCCTTGTATCCCTACTAAAGCTAAGTTTCTCTTATCAATCTCATTTAAACTAGGGTCATTTTCATAGACAAACTGCCCATGCTTCATAACTATCGGCTCAAAAATATCAATAGCTCTACGTAAAAGACCATAATCCTGAGGATATTCCTTGTATTGCATTTTTGCATGAAAAACAAGATCTTCAACATTCTCTCCCTCAATTGTGCCATTAAAAGTCTCATCAACAGCAATTCTCAACTTCACTAGGTATTCTCCAGGATCTATCTCATCAACCTTATCTTCCACTACTTTTCCAAATTCATACAAATAAGAAGGTTGTTCATATGAGCTAGGTGGAATCCAATATACCCCATCTGAGGAAATACTATCTGTACCTGTAAATCCAATACTGCTAGTACTTGCAGAATACTCTACGCCCCCTACATCTATAGTAAATCCTCCCTCCCCTTCATTTTCACCGCCTCTTCCCAATTCTGCTCCGCCTGTTATACTTCCCTCAGCAGAGCCACCTATACCGTTATGCCAAAACCGTGCGGTACCTCGGTCAATATCTATAGAAAAAAAGACCCTCACACCAAAAGAGCCTTGCATCTGTGCATTTAGCTGAAATCCATAAACACTTACACCGATAAAAGCACCGACTGCAATTCCTAAACCAAATGAACCTCTAATATCTAAACCAGCACCTAACTGGTTCCTCGGGGCATTATAAAAGTAAAGTGCTGGAGAGAAATCAAAGTCAGCAGTTGCAAAGAAGAAGCCTTTGGCACTAAATTTTTTACCAGCTTCCTCTTTTAAACGATCTTCTCGAGACTGTTCGGCATCATATTTTAAAGAACTATCTCCAAATTCCTGAAAAAGATCAAAATCTAGTAATGCATCTAATCCCATCACAACCCAGCCAATCTTTGGAATTCTTTCAATACCTGCTATTAAGTTAAAAGAGAAGAATCCTCCAAAAAGCGGATTGAAACGCAAATAGGCGTATTCTTCTACTGGCTCTTTCGGCATTTCACATTCGTATTCAGCTCTATTAGCAAGACTTTTGGCACAATTAGCCTCATTCACAGTACCATCCGGAAGATAGGGCTCATCACTATCTTTATTAGGATCTTCAATAGGCTGATCTCTATTACGATTTACATAAGGCTCACCATCTTTAGACTCTAAAAATGCTTGAGCACCTATTTCAATTTTCGGCCAAAATAACCCTGCTCGATATAACTCTGGAAACATCTTGCCAACTTTACCCGTTGCGGTATCAAAAACATCTTGTGTTTTCTCTTTTTTGCCTTTAAAAAGCCCCATCTTTGTTAAAGCATCAGTATATTTAAAGATCGTGTGCCAAAAACCATCTTCATTACCATCATCTAAATCTTTTCTTAAAGCTTCAAAAGAATATTTAAAAGAGACACCAGTTTCATCATTAATTTCATCTTTATACTCTATTTCTAATGTTGCAGATTCCTTGTCATCTATGACTTTATTTCCAGCATCTCCTGAAGCAGTAAACCCAGAAAAACTTAAAGAACCTTCAAAAATCACTTTATATTTTGGAAAAACAAACATATCAGTGTAATGATCAGTACATTGATTAAGCGCTTTACCATTACAAGTAATTACACCTAAACGATAGACATTCGCAGGGAAATAACTCACTCTCCCAAACAATAAAAAGTCAAAACCTCTTAAGAACTGCCGAATAGTATCGCTAACGATATTTGAGTTACTATTCTCAGTCTTACTTTTATCCTTCTCTTTATCTTTTTCTTTGATGAAGTAGGTTATTTTATTATCTTCATCTAATGATATTAAAACCCGTTTATCATCCTCATATTCTTTATTAAGAGAATCTTTACTCCCCGTCGTAATCTTATATTTTTCTAGATTAGCGCTTAATTCCTTTTCAATAAGCGGATTGTAGTATTTTTCATATTCAGCATCAACACGGCTGATCTCTGTATCTACATGTGTTGAGAACTCAATTAAATATGTTGAGACACAATCTTCAGCTGGTTCTCTAGGTTCACCTTCCTCATGATCACTTCCATCATCTTCACCCTCACATTCTCCTTTAACGAAATAACTAATATCTAGTTTTCCTTTAGATGCTGGAGCTGGAAAAGATAGCAATAGATTAGATAAACGTTCTACATCCTTCTTTTCTATCTCTTCATTATCCTTAAGATAATAAGTAATTTTCCCACTTTTATCCTCTACCTCTATCTCATGTAAACACTTATTATCAGGACAAATCGGACACGACAAATTAGGCCTTGTATTATTACTATCTGCGCTACTATTATCACTCATTTTCTTTTCCTCACATTCTCTTAATCTGTTAATCCTTTAGATATGTCGTAAAGTTCCAAATTCTTTAAAAAGCAGGTCTTTTGCACGATAAGCACCATCATTCGCATTTTTATCTAAAGCCAACTTCCATTCAGGCTTCATCTCTGAGAAGTCATAAATCTGATCTCTTAAAAAAAGCCTCGCAATCCCTTTTATAAAACGATCTTCTTCAATCCCTTGGGCAAGACAATAACGGTTGATATCTTTGGCAAGCACCAATATTTCTGCTTCTTGAGCAGCTCTATCACCGGCTAATTTTTTATCGATATCCATATTTAAAAGCTCTATATCTAAAGGATGCGTAATCGCTCGTCCTATCTTCTGTTGATGGCGTAACATATCTTGATGCATAACTAAGCCGTCACGATCCTCTTCTTCAAAATAATCTTCTGGAAGATGCGCGATAATGTAATCCTTCAACTGCACTTCATAACGACTCTGATAAAAGAGATTCAATTTATTAAATTGCTGATAATCCAATGTTAATAAAGCGTTTGATCCTCTTCTCGCAACTTTCTCAGAAGTACGGCGCTCAGAAAAATGATCTTCTCTATAATCACCTTCAAAATAACTACTCACTAATTCAATAGGTTCTAACAAACTTGCTAATTGCCTATCTTCTAATATTTCTGTAATCCACCAAAACACCCGAGGATCATAGTAACGAAACATCACTGGCTTCTCTTCTATTGGGATTTTTGCATAGGTATATTTACGAAGATGCTGGCGTAGCTTCTGAAAATCAGATTTAGAAAACAGATATAATCCCCAAGGATGACCATCTTTACCTAACTCTATTAACCACTCTTTAAAGGGTTAATCTTCCGCTTCAGACAATTCCACTAAATAAGGTGAGAAAGCTCTTAAATCTTCTTGAATCGGCTCATTATATAAACAGGAATGACGAAGAGGATAACTTCCTAATCGAGCTAAAAGCCCTTTCGCATGACTTCCATCGATGACGGCATAAATTTTCATATTCTCCTCCCTATTTCACAATCCCTAAAAGGGATGCGGCAGATCCTTTTCCTTGAACCACATTATTCACCGTCGATGCTAAATCTAAAGCTTCAGTCAAAACCCTTACAGCTAACTCACTAGATGAATCTCCTAGCCCATTAGGTAAATTCATCCCAGAAAGCCCTCCAGCGCCGGATAAATAAGAAGATGAAAGTGAAGGTTCTTTTCTATCAGTATTAGCGTCATCAGGTGATGTAACATCTCTAGATCCACTATCTGTACCAGCAGTACTATCACCTGAGAGTGAAGATAGAAACAGTCGTTTAGCTCTATCTGCTTTAGGACAATGAGGGACAAAAGCACTTCCTGTACCACTAGCTCCTTGTAAAACTCTTGGAATTTGCGGCACTACCGTATCTCCCGGCGTTCCTCCGGAATTCACTGTAACGATTGGGCCATTGATATAAACACCGCTCGAATCTATGACCACAAAGTTTCCGCCGACTTTTAGCGTTAAACGGCTCATGGATTCTAAGGTTAAATCTCCATCTACTCGTAAGCCGTGGCTTCCAGAGACTTTCTCAATCAGATCGCCTTTAATCTCTAAGCTAGAATCGGCTTCTCGCAATTCAATATGGGCGCCTTTTGTGGTGGTGTGCTGTTCGCCTTCGACTGTGATTGTACGGTCATTGGCGATATCAATCCGTTCATCGTTACCGATACTCACTTGATGATCAAAGTCTATTCGTTCATTTTTGACGTTTTTTACTTTCAGATCATAATCTTTTTCGGCATGAATCCGCACCAGTTGCTTTTCATTCTCGTCATCAAAATAGAGCTCGTTATACCCTTCGCCTTTATGAGTTTGAGTCCGTATGCCGGTGATCGTTTTGTGGCCCGGTAAAGAGTAAGGATGACGATTATGCGCATGATAAGTTCTGCCGGTGATAATGGGGCGATCTGGATCCCCTTCTAAGAAGCTCACTAAAACTTCATCTCCGACTCTGGGAAGCGCCACCATTCCGCGGTTTGCACCCGCCCAACCATCTGAAACTCTGATCCAACAGGTTCGCTCACTATCATTACTCGGCTCTGGCGTTTGCTGACGATCCCATTTAAAGCGAACTTTTACTCGCCCATATTGGTCCACATAGATCTCTTCTCCCGGCGGCCCTGTTACCACTGCAACATTTGGTCCGCCTACTTCGGGTTTTGGCTCAGGATCTGGTCCCCAAGGAATATCTTTCGGCATCACTGAGAACTCATTATGATAAGTGGCTGCGCCAACAGTACTTCGCTCTTCTAACGATTGGGGC